>NZ_JBRAGO010000046.1:0-34438 GCF_052746595.1 Leptodesmis sp. | reverse complement strand
GGCCGAGATCGAGTGATTGCTCCCTCCGGTCGGCCGCCGCTTCACCTCCCCCCAAGCCTGCGGCTATGGGCGGAGCACTGCGACGGATTTAGGTAGGGATGGAAGCCCGCTGAGAAGGGCATAGGAGCGGCAGAACAGTTAGTATAGCGCTGGTGCAACGTTAATCGATCGCCCTGCAAGCAGTAGGTAAACAGCAGTTGAAAATCAAACGGGTAAAGGCTGCGAGTCTGTTCGGTGCTGACCAATTCCAGCGTCAGACTGGCCTGCTGTTCAGTGGACTGGTCAACGACCGTCCAGGGCAAATCGCGGGCGAACCCATGTTGCTTCAAGTGATAGGTCTGTCCCTGCCAGTGATACTGGTTGTCCGGCAGATTACCACAGATGGGAAACAGAATCGGAACTCCACCCCGAACGGTCAGGGTCGGGTCAGCAAACCGTGCCGCATCCAGATACAGGATATCCTGGCCTTGCACCTGCCAGCGCGTAATGATGCCACCTCGTTCTGGCACTACTTCTAAATAGGACTGACCTCAGGATATAGGTACAGTACTGGCGATCGGCGATCGTCACTTTAAACATGGGTTCGCTCTTAAATCACTGCTTCCATGCCGCCTCACCACATCATCGGGCCTGCGAGAGCCACGTTATCTAACCCGGAATCATGAGTTGATCCTTGATCTGATGCTCCCTGCTGTTGCTGAGAATCGTTCAACTGGGCAACGGCCTTAACCGACATATCAGTGGGCTGATTTTTAATAGTTGTTGATTTTGCAGTCACTGAATCAGCCGCCGCAGAGGCTTGCTTAAAGTCGGTAGAATCTCCTGGATGAACTGACGAAGTATCTGGACTAGAAGACTCCTGGGGAGAGGTTGAAGGTGGCTGAACTTCTCCATATCCGGGGAGAATATCAGTTCCATGAGACTCTACTGGAGAGGGATAGTAATTAGGATCTGTAGCATCTGTGGAAGATGACGAGGGGGCAGGAGAGACTGGATTCGTAGAAGATGCCGCAGGGGCCGGGGTGGCTGTACTTGTAGGAGCCGGGGTAACCGGATTCGTAGGCATCGGGGAGGGAGATTGCAGCGCACTAGGACTAGGCATGGCAGGTGGTGGAGTAGGTTCCAGATCGGTGGGTAGCGGCGTGGGAGAAAGGAGGGGAGAATTGCCGGATGAAGAATCAGGAATATTGGATGAAGGATCAGGAGTCAGAGGATCAATCGTCGGATTCGGACTGGTCGGAGTTGGAGCCGAGGATCCCGCGGCTGGGCCTGCTGCTGGTGTAGTAGCGGCTTGTGGCGGTGCTGGCGGCAAGGTTCGAGCATCCAACACCATCGAATTCTGCATCGGTTGGGTAAAGGAGGCGGACAATTGCGTAAGACTGCTCAAAATTTCCTTAGCCCGATCGCCTTTTGCTACCTTCGCTTGATAATCCTTCACCTCAATGGGCAGAAATTCAACCTTCATCTGCTTATCTTTGAGAGAGACTTTCAGCACTGCCGTATCGTAGTCCGTACGAGAATTGCCACCAAAGATAAAGTTACCTAAAGAATAGGCGATCGGTCGGCCTCGATAGATCTCTGCACCTTGCAAGACATGGGGATGGTGACCCACTACCACATCTGCACCCTGATCAATGGTGAAACGGCCTAGCTTCACCTGCCAATCTGCTGGGGCTGTAGCTAGTTCCTGCCCCCAGTGGTAATTCACAATCACCCAATCCACCTGATTACGGATGGCCTGAATATCTTCTGCAATGCGAGTTTCCTGAATTGAATTCACCCCAGGCTTATTAGCTTCCGCCCCATACTCCTCGCCCCAGTAAGAGAGATAGGCCACTCGCTGACCTTTCACATCAATAATTTTGGGGCGACGGGCTTCTGTAATATCCTTACCAGCTCCAACATAGTGAATCCCCGCCTTGTCTAGCGTCTGCAGAGTTTCCTTCAATCCATCTGCCTGGTAATCCATGGTGTGATTATTGGCAAGGTTGACAACGTCGATGCCCCCCGCTTCCAGCACTTTAACATCCTCTGGATCGGCTTTAAAGTTGAATTGCTTATTCGGCATAGGAGACGTGGCACGGGTGAATGGGTTTTCCAGATTCACCATCGACAAATCTGCCTGCCGATATTCATCCAGGTTAGCAAACGGTTTCTTGTAGTTCTTGCCCATTACCTCCTTAAAGTGATCAGCCAGCGTCACATCTCCAGCAAACATCAAGGTTACAGTCGGATCTTTGGCGTTGGACACCTGATTATGCTTCACCACGGGAATGGTTTCCAGGGCCGTTCTCACCGTATCGGGACGGGTTGGTAGCTGAATCTGGTTGGTTTGGGTTAATGCAGCAGCTTCGGTTTGCTCTTTAGGTGCTCTGGAATAACCCAGCACTCCCCCAACAATAATCGCAGCTACAGCAGGGCCGCCTACCAGAATGGCGCGTGCCCGTCGCAGACGATTTTTCCGTCGGGTGGTTTGATGAATTCGATATTTGAGATGCTGTATGTGTTGTCGTTGACGGAGGGCTGGAGTGATGATCCGAATGGATTGCTTCCAGAGGGTTTTGGTGGGCTGATCAAAAAAACGTGCCCGAAGGCTCAGTCCTTCGATCAAGGGAGAATTGAGTTGCCAGATCTGGTGGCAGACAAAGCGAATCAGGGCCTCATGCCAGTTGCCCTGCGGCTGCTGCTGCTCAGAGAATTGAAACTCTAGCAGCAACCGGAGTTGTCCCCGCTTTTTCGGGCGACCAACATAGGCAAATACTCCATAGGGGATTAATGACTGGTTAAGCCAGTCGGCGATCGCTCGTGGGTGACCTCGCCGTGCCAATTGCACATAAGACCTATTGTGCAGACTGTAGGACTGAACCATACCTGCTAATCCTCACAAAACCCTTGTAGCTATAAAATGACCCTCTATTAATACTCCATATTTTAAATTTCAAACGAAAATCTCAGTGGTCTGTGTCATTCGTCCTTTAACCTTTGCCAGTTAAACCTTGTCCAAGTCCAGAACTGTAGTTTCTTCGAGGGAAAAACTCAAGTTTTCTAGCTGGACTTAGTTTAATTAGCTCGTGGCTCATGGTGGTACAACAGTTTTGAGTTCTACGGTTTGAATTTTGCCAGCTCCCCTATTGTCCTGTGATCCACATCACAAAAAACTGTCAACCACATCACAATATTTTCTGATCCAGGTCAGTTGAACCTCCGATCTATATCAGTGTCACAGGAGAAAACATGATTCATAGTGTGAGTAGTCCACTGCAATAGGGTCACTCTCCAGCTATGATCACTGCACTTGTCCAATCTGCATTTCAAACAGGCCATCTGAGTGTCGAATCGGAAGCTTTGATTCGGCAGGTTTTGCCTCTGAATAGCTGTCAGCCAGCCGACCTGGAAGCGTTGGCTAGATTATATGAAGCGCTGCGAACAGGTCGCATTCAGCGTGAGGCCCATCAGAGCATTCAGTTTCCGGCTCTGGAACAATGTTTGAAAAAGTTCTGAATTGTCAATCAGTGTCTGTTGATTGCAGAATAAAGGCAGTTTCTGACTTGGCATACTCGTGATGGTGACACTCCCTGGCAACGCAAAAGATCGTTTAACCGATTTAATTTCCCGTTATCGATCGCGGGTGGATTACCTGGCAGTCAGGTTAGAAGCCGCAGAAGGCACAGATATTCTTTTAAGGGGAAATAAGATTGAGACGCTCAGTGAGGGAGTGTCGATCGGAGGTCATGTGCGGGCCTGTTATAAGGGAGGCTGGGGATTTGCCAGCTTTAACCAACTGGCCACCCTGGAAGAGCGGATTGAAGAGGCGATCGCAGCGGCTCGTTTGGTTGGAGACGAAGAAACCTTACTGTCTCCCGTTAATCCGGTGCAGGATACCTGTCTGCTGCCATTGACAGGAACCGACCCTCGCAAAATTCCGCTGGCCCAGAAGAAAGCCTTATGCCAGCACTATGGCGAAATTCTGCGCAGTGTGAGTCCCCAAATTGCCACGATTTCAGTTCGATATGGGGATAGTGCTCAACAGGTCATCCTGGCTACTTCCGACGGTACACTGCTGGAGCAATCCTGGGTAGATATGGAAATGCGATTTGCGGCGACAGCCCGGAATGGAGAAACCGTACAAACGGGAAGAGAAACCAACGGTTCCCGCAAAGCCTATGAGGATCTGGTAGGACTGGATGAACAAGTTCGGAGTGCAGCTCAAAGAGCGGTGGATTCTCTGGCCCTGCCACCTGTGAAAGGCAATACCTATACTGTTGTGATCGACCCAATTCTGAGTGGATTATTTGTTCATGAAGCGTTTGGGCATCTTTCGGAGGCGGATATGGCCTACGAAAATCCTGATCTACTGGAAACGATGAGTCTTGGTCGCCGCTTTGGGCCTGCGGAACTGCAAATTTTTGATGGGGCTGCACCTGCCGGACACCGGGGTAGCTATTTCTATGATGATGAGGGCACTCCAGCAACCACAACGCAATTGATTAAAGATGGAGTGTTAGTGGGACGGCTACATTCTCGCGAAACAGCGGGCAAGCTGGGAGAAGCCCCTACAGGCAATGCGCGCTGCCTGAACTATCACTTTCCACCGATCGTCCGCATGACCAATACCTGGATTGAGCGGGGCAAAACGCCCGTTAAAGATCTGTTTAGTGATATCCAAGAAGGGGTTTACGCCCGCAATTGGTTGGGGGGCATGACAAATGGAGAAATGTTTACCTTCGCGGCAGGTGAAGCCTGGATGATTCGTAACGGCGAGATTGCGGAACCCGTGCGGGATGTCACGCTGTCAGGAAATGCCTTCAAAACACTGGCCGATATTGAAGCGATCGGAAACGATTTCTTCTGGGATGAGTCGGGCGGCTGTGGCAAAGGGGGCCAGAGTGGTCTGCCTGTAGGATGTGGTGGTCCCAGCTTACGGTTGCGGAATGTCGTCGTCGGTGGAGAAGCGATCGATTAAGCCAGATTAGCCATTTGCCGACTTGGTTGCGGGATTGTAGGCTAGATAGCTCTCAATCTGGCGAAACAGCTTTTCAGGGGTAGAGGAGTTGTCCAGGACTACATCGGCGTAGGCAATTTTCTTTTCAATTGGCATTTGACTGTCGATGCGAATTTGAGCTTCCTCCAAACTGAGCCGATCGCGCTCCATCAAGCGCCGGATTTGTACCTCTTTAGGACAGTTCACCACCCAAATTTCCGTCACCAGATCAGTCATCCGGGCCTCAAACAACAAAGGAATCACCATCACCACAATCGGACACTGGGCGGCATCGTTCAACGGTGAAGTGTGGATCGCCTCTACCAGACGATCGCGCACATAGGGATGAATGCACTGTTCTACCCAGAGCCGCTCGGCTGAACTGTTGAAAATAATTTCTCCCAGGCGCTGCCGATTGAGCGTGCCATTGGGCAAAAGAATTCCTGACCCGTAGCGATCAGTAATCGCTTCTAAAACCGCAGTTCCTGGCAGCACAGCATCTCTGGCATATAAATCCGTATCCAGAATTGGCAGGTGATGGGTCTTCGCGAGGTAATCAGAAATCAAAGTTTTGCCCATTGCAATTCCTCCCGTTAAACCAATAATACGTTGGGAGGATTGAACTGAGTTTGGCAAAGTGCTCATCATAGTCTCAGCCATCAACAAAGGACGAACCACCAAGGGCAGGCCAGTCATTTAAGCATCAGGGTAACATCCTATCGATTGTTATTCCTGCTTGGGGCATCTTAAACGTATCTCTCGATATCCTGATTATTCCTACCTCAGCCTCAAGTTGCTCTGCAAATTCAACAATATCAGTGGACTCATGCAATGGGTTGGCAACCCGCTCTATCCTCTCTATCCCAAGCTTCCGCTCAACTGATTTTGCTGTTTGGTAGCCCAGCGCTACTCCAGCCCTCTTCCCCCCTGCATGAAATCCTGACTGCCTATCCCCATGCCTATGTATTGGGTTGCTCTACAGCTGGGGAGATTTGTGACACTCAGGTATCAGATAACAGCCTAGTCGCTACCATTATTCAATTTGAACACACAGAAATTCACTGCTACTTTATTCATCTCCTGCCGGAAGAAGGAAGTTTTGAGGCCGGCAAGCGCCTGAGTCAGTTGCTCAGTCCTCACGGGTTAACCCATGTCTTTGTGCTATCCGATGGCTTACAGGTAAATGGGAGTGAGTTAGTGAAAGGCTTAGGATGTCATCTTCCTCCTCATATTGGGGTTACAGGAGGATTGTCTGGGGATGGCGATCGCTTTCAGCAAACTTTTATTCTTTGTAACGGACAAGTTAATTCGGGCATGATTGCAGTTCTGGGGCTGTATGGCGATCGCCTGCGAGTCGGTTATGCTTCCCAGGGAGGGTGGAGTCCCTTTGGACCAGAACGAGTGATCACCAAATCCAGAGGCAATATTTTGTATGAACTGGATGGAGAGCCTGCCCTGGAATTGTACAAACGCTACCTGGGCGATCACGCGGCTGAATTACCTGCTGCTGGATTGTTTTTCCCCCTCAGCTTGCGGCTCGAAACGGGCAATGGGCATCTGGTTCGCACAATCCTATCGATCAACGAAGCCGAGCAGAGTCTGACCTTTGCCGGAGACATGCCAGAAGGAACCATAGCCCAACTGATGCAGGCCAGTTTCGATCGCTTAGTAGAGGGAGCCATTCAAGCCGCAGAAATCAGTCACCAGGCTTTGGGAGGAGTTCCTGCTGACCTGGCTATTTTGATTAGCTGTGTGGGCAGAAAGCTGTTATTGAAACAGCGGATTGAGGAAGAGGTGGAAAGCGTGCGCGAGGTTCTGGGTGAGCAGACGATTCTAACAGGTTTCTATTCTTGCGGGGAAATTTCTCCCTGTTCTTTGGGCGCTCCCTGTGAATTACATAATCAGACTATGACGATCACCACATTTGCCGAAACATGAACATGGGACCCACTCACCGCCTGCTACAGCGTCAACTCAAGCGGTACTTGGGTAATCAGGCGAATCTCACCAATTTGCCGGAAGGATTGCAAGAGTTTATTGCGGCTGTGAATGAAGCCTATTGGCAGGCGGAGAGCGATCGTACTCGTCTGGAGCGCACCCTGGAGATCAGTTCTCAGGAGTTGCTGCAGGTAAATGCCAGGATGCAAACATTGCTGCAAACGATGGAACAGCAGGTCGCAGAGCGCACAGCCGAACTAACCCAGGCCAATGCGGAACTGGAAGCAACCCTGAAAGAGCTACAGCAAAACCAGGTGCAATTGATCTAAACGGAGAAAATGTCTTCTTTGGGTCAGTTAGTGGCTGGTATTGCCCATGAGATTAACAATCCAGTCAATTTCATTCATGGAAATTTGCCCTATGCCAGCCAATATACTCAGGATCTGTTGAAACTGGTGCAGCTGTATCAGAAACACTATCCGGCCCCCGCGTCTGAAATTCAGGCGATTCTGCAAGTTCTGGATCTGGATTTTCTGATCGAGGATCTCACCAAGCTAATGGCTTCCATCCAGATGGGTGCCGATCGCATCAAGCAGATTATCCTCAACCTGCGTAACTTCTCCCGCATGGACGAAGCAGAAATGAAACAGGTCGATATCCATAAGGGAATTGATAGTACGCTGATGCTTCTGCAGCATCGGATTAAACCGCGATCGGGGCAGAGGGAGATTCATATTTGTAAGCAATACGGCCCGATTCGCCCAGTAGAGTGCTATCCTGGTCAACTCAATCAGGTATTTATGAATATTCTGGCGAATGCAGTTGATGCTCTTGAGGACAGCCCTCAATTTTCCGATTCCCGGTCTTCTGGTTCTCCATCGCTGAAAACTAAGATCCAAACTGCGCTGCAACAGACTCAGCAGATGGCTGTCTTAACTGATCAGAGTCAACCGACGATCTGGATTCGTACAGAGATGGTCGGCAGGGATCAGGTGGCGATCACGATCGCCGATAACTGTCCTGGTATTCCTGAAGCCTTGAAACATCGCCTCTTTGATCCCTTTTTCACAACTAAGCCCGTTGGTAAAGGCACGGGTCTGGGCCTTTCAATTAGTTACCAAATTGTCAAAGGACGACATCGCGGTTCCTTACAATGTTTCTCCGCTCCAGGTTTGGGAACCGAATTTGTCATCACCATCCCAGTTCAGCAAAAAGGGGCATACTCCTAGGCAGGAGTTTCAACCTCTTGATGGCTTCAGCACCTGGTACCTCATGAAGTACAGTTGAGCTAACCCTACATCGGCCGCCGGAGATCCCCCCAATCGACCTATTGCACCTTTCAGGGATCGTGCTATTATCCAAAGTCTGAGTTAAACCAAGTCCAGCTAGAGAACGGTCGTCTTCCTATAAGAGAAACTACATTCTGGACGTGAACACAGCAAGATATAGCAATCCTATCTGGACAGTGAGCGACTTTCCACAGGAAAGGTCTCTCACAACTATTTCTCTCATGACTGATTTAGGACTGAGATAGATTAGATTCTTTATCGTGATCCGAATCACACTCAAATTCAATCTCGATCACATTTGGACTACTATGGTCAACCGACAATATAGTAAGTGGAGTTCCACAGTTTTTATGAAAAGTATCATCCGACGATTAGTCGAAGAAGCCCTTTACATTAAGAAACTTACCCCGTCGATCGAGAACGAAATTAATTATGAACTCACTCGACTGGGTCACATTTCTGACTCGGATTTTGAAGCCCTGGAACTGTTAATGTCAGAGATGGATGCGGGGCGAATTCAGCTAGTGCCCAGTCCCTGATCGCTTGATCAAGATATATTCCAGGCTATCATCACTCCTTATTCACTCCTTGTATCGTAAGATTTACCCAACTAAGTGAGAAAATTTTCAAAATAATTCTGGATGTCCCAAACAAACTTGTTGCAGCAGTTCGTGAAGCTGGACTTGGGGAGATTCAGGGGTATTCATGGCGACATTTACTAAATTGGAACTTTCTTCAGAGAGACGGCTGAGAAGAGGAATTACTTCTGTATCCAACGCGCTACGAAATAAAGCTGACGGCAACAATAAGTCAGAACAATGGCGAAGATCGTACAGGCTAGATGTAGGAACTAGCATAGAGTCTTGGCTCCATTCCAGAGTTTCTTTAACCAGCACCAAGGGGCGTACCCAACAAACCTGTTTACCATCGGCCATTTGTACCACCTCTGCATACAGGTAAGTGCTGCTGTGCTCCAGGCAAACCATCTGGTACGGCTGAAATAGTAACTCCGGCACGTTGGTCGATCTAGGCTGAAAGGAATGCTGCATGGCTCGTGGACGATCGCTAGCTATCCCATTGTAAAGACAGGCTGGTGAATCAGGTAAGCAGCCTGTTCCTCATAGGGAAGTGATCAATCTCGGATTGAATGCTATAAAGGAGATTAAGCTATGTAAAGAAAAGCCAGCGTAAATCATTGTTTACACTGGTTTTATATTTTGCACTCAGCCGGTGTCATCAGCCGCAGATAAGTCAAGTGCAGCTAGCAAACCATCGTTTCCTCACAAGCGAAACGGTGGCTCTGAACTTAGATAAGGTTTAATTGCAGCGAGGATAAAGTCGTGTCCGTCGAAACACTTCAGAAAAGCTCAACGGTTCGTAAACTTGCTCCACGCTATCGGGTGTTGCTTCACAACGATGACTACAACCCTATGGAGTATGTAGTGCAGGTTTTGATGACAACCATCCCCAGTCTGACTCAGCCTCAAGCAGTGGATATCATGATGGAAGCCCATACTAACGGGATTGCCTTGGTGATTACCTGTGCCCAGGAGCACGCAGAGTTTTACAGCGAAACTTTGAAGAATCATGGCTTAACCAGCACGATTGAGCCGGATGAGTAGGTCAGGATGGATTGAGTTTGAAGCCTGATTTTGCTTACTTGCGTCGTTACCCGGCTCCCCTCAGGCTGGTCGTATTTGCGCTCATTCTCCTGGTGCTCTGGCTGCCGATCGCGATTCCTGCCCATCTGTTGATTCGGGATCGCGATCTAGCCAGCATCGCAACGTTATTGGTGCTGTATGCTGAGTTTCTCTGGCTGGTACAGCAGTGGGGGCGGATTGTTCATCAGGATTCCCGGATTCTCCATCACTACGGTTTGGAGTGGAGCCGCCGGAATGGCATTGAATTGCTGATAGGTTTCGCGATCGCGGTATGCAGTGTGCTGCTGCTGATGGGGCTGCAAGCCATACTGGGTTGGGTTGCCTGGGAAGCTGCTGCTCCCAATCTGGCCAGGATTATTCTGGAAGGGTTGCTGGTTTCCCTAGCACTAGGATTTGCAGAAGAATTACTGTTTCGGGGCTGGATTCTGGATGAATTGCAGCGAGACTATATTCCGACCGTAGTGCTGTGGGGGGATGCGATCATCTTTGCAGCGTTGCATTTCCGGTTGCCCACCTTTCCTGCCTTAGTTTTGCTGGGGGTAGCTCTGGTATGGGCCAAGCGATCGCGGGGAGAATGGCAACTGGGTCGGCGGCGCGATCGTCTGGGTCTACCAATTGGCCTTCATGCGGGTTTAGTCTGGAGTAACTACATCCTGGAAGTGGGACAACTGATTACCTACACAGGGCGGGTGCCAGCGTGGGTCACGGGGATTGATCGCAACCCCTTACAGGGCCTGGTCGGAATTGTGTTACTGGGATCCCTGGCGATCGGTCTGTGGCGCTTCACCCGCAGCCAGCGTCCGCCGCTCAGACGGTTGTAGGGAGAAAAGCGGAGCAATCGGTAAACAAACTCCAGAAGATGCTGAAAATTTGAACCGAATGCTGTGCCCCTACTCGACTCGTTGAATGGGGGTGATCTTGGGATCAATAATTTTTTGTCCCACTCCCGGAAATTTCACCGCCAGACAAATCTTGTTACCAGCGCCAAAAATCCGCATCACTTCCCCAACCCCAAAAGCTTTGTGAGTCAGGAGATCGCCCACACTCCAATCACTCTCATGAATATTTGGCATGGTATTGGATTGGGCATTGCTGCGGCGAACATCCCCGATCGATTTTGTCCAGCGCTTAGGCAGGGCAGTAGCTACATTGGACTCAATCAACTCCTTTGGTAATTCTCCTAGAAACAGAGAAGGACTGGCCGGTTCTCGATTTCCGTACAACCGACGTTCACGCGCATAGGAGATAAACAACCGTTCTTGAGCACGGGTAATGCCAACATAGCAAAGACGACGTTCTTCTTCCAGAGCCGCCGGGTCTTCCATGGAGCGGTAGTTGGGAAACAGTCCCTGCTCTAGACCCACCAGAAAGACGACCGGAAATTCCAAGCCTTTCGACGAATGCAATGTCATCAACGAGACTTTCTGTTGATCCTCGCTTAAGTTATCGGCATCGGAAGCGAGGGCCGCGCTGGCAAGAAAGGCAAGCAGGCTGGGATCCTCCGGGTTTTCTTCCTGAAACTGGAGAACGGCGTTATAGAGCTCCTGAACGTTCTGAACGCGATCGAGGGCTTCTTCCGTTCCCTGCTCCTGCAAGTCTTTCACATACCCGGAATCTTCCAAAATCCCCTGCACGACTTCGTTAGCTGGCAGGGAATCCAGCTCTCCTCGCCACTTTTGAATGATTTGGGCAAAGTTCAACACGCCTTTTGCCGATCGTCCTGCCAGGGTTTTCACCGAAGTCTCATCACTCAAAATTTCCCACAGGGGCTGATTGAGTTCCTGAGCCGCTTTCACCAGATTGTCGAGCGTCGTTTTACCAATCCCGCGTCGCGGAGTGTTGATCACCCGTAATAGACTAACCGTATCAAAGGGATTGGCGATCGCCCGCAAGTAGCTCAGGACATCTTTTATTTCTTTGCGATCGTAGAATCGCAGGCCGCCCACCACTTTGTAGGGAATGTCCCAGCGGACAAATTTTTCTTCCAGGGCACGGGATTGGGCATTAGTGCGATAGAGGACAGCAAATTTACCCCAATGCAGTTCGGGGTGACGGGCTTCCAGCTGACGAATTTGATTGACGACAAAATCCGCTTCCAACGTCTCATCGTCGGCCCGATGCAGGTAGATAGCCTCTCCCGCTCCCCGGGTGGGCTTAAGGACTTTGTCAATCCGCTCGGTATTGTTTTCAATCAGTTGGTTCGCCACTTTCAGAATGTTTTCTGTGGAGCGATAGTTCTCCTCCAGCTTGACCATCGTGCGGGTATCGTCATCCGGTAAGCCATCTCCAAAATCGGTCTGGAAGTCCATCAGAATTGTGAAGTCAGCAGCCCGGAAGGAATAGATGGACTGATCCGCATCTCCCACCACAAACACAGAACGGTGCTCCCAATCCTCAAATCGGCGAGAATCTTCTCCATTCGTGACCAGCAGCCGAATCAGGTCGTACTGGGTGCGGTTCGTATCCTGATACTCATCCACCAGGACATGACGAAATCGCTTGTGCCAGTAAGCCCGTACCTGTTCGTTCTGGCGGAAAAGCTGCACAGGTATCAGGATCAGATCATCAAAATCCAGGGCATTATTCGCGGCCAAGGCATCCTGATACATACTGTAGACGTTGGAGATTACCCGTCCCCGATAGTTTGGTTGCTCTTTCTCTAAATCCTCTGGAGATAACGATTTGTTCTTGGCATTGCTGATGGCGTAGCGCACTGACTTGGGGTCAAACTTTTTGTCGTCCAGGTTTAGCTTCTGGGTGACGATTTCTTTAACCAGGCTCTGGGCATCAGATTCATCGAAAATGGAGAAAGTGCGTGTCCACTTGCGACCATGCCGATCCTGGAATTTTTCAATATCAAACCGTAAGATGCGGGCACAGAGGGCGTGAAAGGTACCAATCCACAGATCTTTGGTAATGGTTTTGTAAATCTGGGATTTGAGTCGGGTTTGTTCAACTGGATCCAGTGCCTCCAGCGGTTTACCATACTCGGAGCGCGATCGCTGATCGGCAAACAGCTTTTCAATCCGCTCCTTCATTTCTCTGGCGGCTTTATTGGTAAAAGTGACGGCCAGAATATTTTCGGGATCGACCCGGTGATGGAGTACGAGATTGGCAATTCGGTAAGTGAGTGCTCGTGTTTTTCCCGAACCGGCCCCAGCTACTACTAGCAAGGGGCCTGCATAATGCTCAACGGCCTGCCGTTGAGAGGCATTGAGAACACTGAGAAACTCTTTAGTCTGGGTCATGGAAAAGAAGCGACTGCTGCTGAATCAAGGGAAGTACCGTTCCTAGACAAGGGTATCGTATCTCGTTTCTGTCCGGCTGTTCCCTCTTCCTTCTTAGACAGCCATCTCACGGACAGGGCTACCTTGGCGTATACTGCTGTCATCTAGATGTGTTTGCCCATAAGTGTATTTACCTGGTGTGTAGGATTTTGGAGCTTTGCAGACAGTGTTGGGCGATCGCTCGGCTTTGACGGATCTTAAATTGGCGCTAGTTCACGAGTGGCTGACTCCAAAAGCCACGGGTGGATCTGAACTGGTTGTGCAGGAAATTCTGCAGTGGCTGGATGCGGACTTGTTTGCCCTGATTGACTTTGAGTCTCGAAATCCCAATAGCTATCTATTTAATCGCCGGATTGGAACGACCTTTCTCCAACACTTTCCCTTTGCTGAACAAGGAGTACAGAAATATTTGCCATTCCTTCCCCTGGCGATCGAGCAACTCGATTTACGGGCTTATGATGTCATTCTGTCGTCCTCTCATGTAGCCGCCAAGGGAGTGCTAACTGGCTCTCATCAGCTTCATGTTTGTTATTGTCATGCCCCGATGCGCTACGCCTGGGACTTGACGTTTGATTATTTAAACAGTAGTCGGGCGGGAAAGGGACTTCCTGGTATTTTGACCCGTTACTTACTGCATCGGTTACGCCAATGGGATGTGTTAACTGCGAACCGGGTGGATTACTTTATCGCCAATTCTCGCCATACCGCCCGTCGCATCTGGCGCTGTTACCGTCGCCCTGCCGAGGTGATTTATCCTCCCGTTCATACCGATCGCTTTCCCTTCGTAACCCAGAAACAAGACTTTTATGTCACCGTATCTCGTCTAGTCAGCTACAAAAAAATTGACCTGATCGTACGGGCGTTTAACCAACTGGGGCGATCGCTCGTTGTCATCGGTGAAGGCCCAGAGCTAGAGTCAATTCGCCGGATCGCCCAACCGAATGTGCAGATCTTGGGCTGGCAACCGCATGAAGTTGTGGCTCAGTACATGGCCCAGGCCAAAGCCTTTGTCTATGCCGCCTATGAGGATTTTGGTATTGCTCCGGTGGAAGCTCAGGCGTGCGGTACTCCTGTGATTGCCTTCGGGGCTGGGGGTACTCTGGAAACCGTGCGTGATATCCGGCAGCATCCCGAAAAGGGAACGGGTGTTTTATTCCAGCAGCAGACTGAAGCAGAGGTGATACAGGCTATCGAGGTGTTTGAATCCTACGAATCCCAGTTCCAGGCCGATCTCTTGCGATCGCACGCTGGACTCTTCAATCCCAAAATTTTTCAAGAGCGGTACCTGACGTTTTTGGAACGCTGTTATCAAGAATTTCGGACAAATTTTCTAGCCTGATCCCCAAGAATCCTGACTTACTTAAGAAATTTTTACTGAATTGGAACTAAAGAGAGCTTAGAAGAGGTCGATGGCTTTATGATCAGGACTGTGTGTGGTGTGGATACGCAAGGAGTAAAATGACTGCGGAAAGTCAACTCGTCTCCGGCAAGTCAGTTCGTGCAATTCTTAGACGCGGCTTGGTGCCGTTTCTAATTGATTTCCTGCACGGGGACACAGCCAAGCGACTGTTCGATATTTGCTTTTCCTTGACTGTTTTGATCGTTTTTTCTCCGCTGTACCTGATTCTGATTCTGCTGATTGCTCTGAGTTCGCGTGGCCCCGTTTTTTATGTCCAGCAACGGGTAGGGCGACACTATCGGCGCTTCAACTGCATCAAGTTCAGGACGATGGTGGATGGGGCAGATCAGATGCTGGTGGAGATGATGGCAACTCATCCCCGGCTGCGTCAGGAGTTTCAAGACAATTTCAAGCTGCGGCGAGACCCCCGAATCACCTGGATTGGTCAGTTTTTGCGGGTGACTAGTCTGGATGAGTTTCCCCAATTTTGGAATGTCTTAAAAGGGGATATGAGTGTGGTAGGGCCTCGTCCGCTGGTGGTGGAAGAACTTCCCAAGTATGGGAAATATATGGATCGAGTGCTTACGGTGCGCCCAGGAATCACAGGGCTATGGCAGGTTTCGGGACGCAATGATATTCCCTATCCCAGGCGGGTACAAATTGATGTGTATTACGCCAGTTATCGCAGCTTCTGGATGGATCTGGCGATCATGGTAAAAACGATCGGTGTGGTCATTTTTCCCAAAGATAACGGCGCGTATTGATCCAGGAGAATAGTCAAACTCTGAAGCGATCGCCTCAGCCGATCGCTCCACAACGTTTTAGACAACAAGGGCGCATAATTCCGCGCCCTTAGTTCCAATCGTTTAGAAAAGCATCAACCATCAAACAGCGTTGGTTAAACGCGATCGCGGCGACTTTTGTCTAGGTTACCGCAACCCTGATCGCGATCGTAGCTGTACCATTCTCAACCATACCTGATCGCTTGATCTCAGATGGAGCTATTGATAGCCACATCACCTTCTAGCAGACGATTGTGCCTTCTTCTTAAACTGCTTGCAAAGCGATTGTTACCGTTTGTAAACCGTCTGGTCGTTGATGACAGGTGACTTTACCCTTTTGTACTTCGATACGGCGGCAACATAAAACAATTTCAGTGGCAAAATCGCGATTACCAATAGGGGCAAACCGTTGAGCCGTCACATACAAGTGAACCCAGTTATCTACGGAAGCGACTCCCAGCACAACGGCTGAAGTGGGGTCTGAATAGCGTAAGCCTCGCGCCAGTAGATCAGTCAAGACCGCTTCGGTCAGTTCCTGATCGGCCCAAATTCTGGGCATAGAGGCACCAAATTCACAAATCAGGCGCACCGGATCCTGGCTTCTGGGCTCCAACAGGTGGCGGCTGACGCAATTGAGTAACGGCTCTAATTCCAACGGTTCCAGTTTTGGTTGAACCTTACCCGCTTCTAGTTTCTGGAGCAGCATGGCATCGGAGAGCAGGTCGCACAGGGAATCGACTTCACTTTGAATGGAAGTGATGGAGGACTGCCATTGAGAGCCTGTGTCTGGTGCAGCTGTGATTGATTGAACATATACGCCCAGAGATTCCAGCGATCGCCCTACACGGCGTTCTAGAGACGCAATCACCCTGCGTTGGGCTTCCAGATATTGCCGCAACTCAAAATTTTCGGACTGCAGCCGCTGCAGTGAAGATGATCTAATCTGAGTGGGGGAACAGGGTTGGAGAGACATACAATCCAGAACACCGTAAGAGGGCGGCGAATAAACCTGAAGCAGTTTTAGAGTTCCAGTTCTTTTGAGCGAGAAACTCTGGGTTTTCCAACTGGCACTGAACTGAGTATGTTACATCGCTTATTAAGCAATGTAACAATTTTCCAAGGTTTTCTCAATAAACTCAGATATTTTTAACTATTCACTCTCATTCCTGTGCAAATGCACTAATCCATAACGAGCATTACGACGCAGCATGGCGGGTTTGATCCGTCGCAAAGCAGAACCTGTGAACCGCCGCTCATACTCTTCATCCGTTAAAAAAGCCAGTTCTTTTAACGTTGGGGTAACATTCCAAGGACGTGGGTAAAAGTCAGCTTCAGTAGTAGGTTGAGCAAATCGTTGGTTCCAGGGACAGACATCCTGGCAAATATCACAGCCCGCTACCCAACCTTGAAGATGGGACGCAATCTCTGGTGGCAACACAGCATCTCGATTTTCAATCGTGTGATAGGCAATGCAACGGTTGGCATCCACGACATAGGGCTGGGGAAACGCATGCGTAGGGCAGGCTTCCAGACAACGGGTACAGGTGCCGCAGTGGGTAGTATGGGGGCGATCGGGCGTTAATACCAGATTGGTTAGCACTTCTCCTAAAAACACCCAGGAACCGTACTCACGGGTAATTAAGTTCCCATTTTTGGCAATCCACCCCAGTCCAGCCCGCTGTGCCCAGACCTTATCCTGAATTGGTCCAGTGTCGGCATAGTAGCGTACTTGGATGTCTTCTCCTTGCTCTGTCAGCCAGTTCGCCAGGGCTTTTAGTTTCTTGGCTAACACCTTGTGATAGTCCCCTCCCCAACCATAGCGGGAGATTTTGGCATATTGCTGGCCGCCTGGTCGTGTAACAGGAGCGTAGTAATTGAGAGCCACACAAATTACGGTCTGCACCTCTGGCATGATCTGGCGGATGTCCTGCCGTGCTGGGTTTTTCATCCATTGCATATCTGCGTGGTAGCCCTGAGACAGCCAGGTTTGGAGATTGGCCTCAGCCCGATCGCCATACGCGCCCACGGCAGCCATGCCAACCTTGTGAAATCCAAGCTCCAAAGCCTTTTGTTTAATTCGGGCGGTGGGGTCTTCAGCCATACTTCCAGGATCCATAAGTTTTATCTAGGCAAACAATTTGTAAAGTTAAATTGCAATTTGTATATAAATCTTGCTATAACGTAACTGTCGGTTGCTTCGATATGTGCCATCAGGCGATTGGGCATCCCCTTTAGTCAACGAGTGAACACAGAACAGTCTCAATACTCAGGAGAGCCTATGTCCTTCACAACAGAATCTAATCAGTCTATTTTTGCGAATCCTTATCTGGCAGCTGTAGACAGAGCCAATGAAGTTCCTGCCGTGGTTTCTAAGATCAAACGTCTGAGTGTTGATGATCAACTGGCTCTGCTCTGGTATGTTTACACATCTATGGGCAGTGATGTCACGGCTGCTGCTCCTGGCGCAGCACGCTTACAGCTTGCGGAAGGGCTAATGACCCAGGTGAAACAAATGTCTTTCAGTGAGCAGCTGGCGTTCATGCGGGATCTGATCAACAACCGCAGCACTCCCGAAACCCGCTCCTATGGTGTTCTCAGTGCGAATACCAAGCTGGCTTTCTGGTATCAATTGGCGGAATGGATGCGAGCAGGGATTGTGATTCCCATGCCGTCTGACTATGTTTCATCTCCCGAAGCTCAAAAAGTTCTGATTGACTTGAAGGCTCTGGATAAAGGTCAACAGATCACCGCTCTGCGGAAACTGGTCGTGGATATGGGTGTTGATCCCCTATCTGCCTAAGTCTTCATCCTGCGGGTACATTTTCTAGAATTGGGTTTTCCTTCAACCTCTCAGTCCAGAATCAAAGCGGGGAAGTAGGCGGGGCAATCTTACTTCCCCTTTATGTTTAAAAGGTGTATCACTATGAACACTATGAATGCGTCCCCTGAATCGGTTAGCCCAGCCCAGATTGAAGTCCAAGGAACGATCGCGGGCATTGACAATCCTGTGATTTTGCAATACTTTGAGACGCTCAATAATGGGGACTTCCAGGCCACCAGTCAGCTCTTTGCCAGGGATGGCGCTCTGCGGCCTCCGTTTGAACCAGATGTGGTTGGGCCAGCGGCGATCGCGGCCTACCTAGAGCAGGAAGCAAAGGGCTTTATTCTGGAACCTCAGCATGGAGTATCCACTTTACTGGACAACGGCTGTACTGAGTTTTTGATCGGTGGCAAGGTGCATACTCCCTGGTTTTCAGTGAATGTTTCCTGGTTATTTATCCTCAGTCCCACTCAAGAAATTTTTATTACAAAAGTAAACCTCCTAGCTTCTCTCCAAGAACTCATCTACCTGCGACAATAATCTATCTTCTAAGCTGCAACTTTCAGGTTCCAGGAACGGGCTAACATGCGGCGACCCAGATCAACATCTTTGGGAGAGCACTTCCAGTCTGGATGAGCCGTCATCAACAGGCTTTCTAGAGTTTCTTGATCAAACAGATGCCAGATGGGCGCTCCAGCGATCTCGGTCGCGATCGCATAACAGTTCTGACTGATGCAGTGAATGGTGCAAGTACTAGCGGCTCTACTCAGCGCCATCGTCTTCCCAGGCTGCAAACTGCGAAAGGCCAGAATCGTTTCCCGGAATGCGTCCATTGTGGAAAAGGCCAATCCTGGAATAGCAACGATCAGGTCTGCATGACCGTTGACCCTAATCCAGTAGTGACGACTAGGATCAATTCCTTCCAACCAGGGCTGCTCATCATCCAGACGATAGCGCGGAGCCAGAGGAAACAGTTGCAACATAGGGAGTACTGGAATGCTGTGATGTAGACTGAATTTAGATCTTGTCCAAGCCCAGAACTGCAGCTTCTCTTAGGGAAACTTCGAGTTTTCTGGCTGGCCTGGGTTTAGCTTGTGTATAAGTATTTAATATTGACTCCTTAAGTGCAACTAAACTTAGCAAAAGTTCTCGAACTGTTCTAAAACGTTTATCTTTGTTACTTTGCTTCACTCAAGGCAGAGCGTAAATTAGCCTGGTAACACTTCATAAATGGCATGAAACTAACTACTCGTGGGCATTACAGCGTGAAAGCACTGCTGGACTTAAGCCTGCAACCAGGTTATGGGCCTGCTTCGGTGAAAGCGATCGCCCAGCGGCAGGATCTTCCGGCTCCCTATTTAGAAAAATTGTTAATTGAAATGCGTCGAGCAGGGTTAGTACTTTCTGTGCGCGGTGCTCAGGGCGGTTATCAGTTAGCTCGTCCTCCAGCCCAGATTTCTTTAGGTAAAATTTTGGAGGCCGTGGGAGAAAGCATTGATCCCCTACCCCATCACACTCCAGATGATTCCCAGGCCGAAGATTGGGTGACGTTTACTCTGTGGAACCGCCTTCACCAGAAATTAAAAGAAGCCCTGTACAGCATCTCTCTGGAAGACCTGTATTTCGATGCCCGGAGCTGGCAAGCGTCGCAGGGACAGGCCTCGAGTTTTGTCGTATAAAGGGGTTCCTTGGCACGGGTGGGTGTAGCTCCCTTCAGCATCCTCACCACAATTTACTGACTGGTAGTAGCGATGCGATCGCATCCAAAAAGCGAGCGGTTACAGCACCACTGACAAAGCTGGCTAGATGGCCTTTCCAGACTGTGTCTCCAGCCAGTGGCACCATTCCCCAAAGCATTTTACTGCAGAGGCAACCTACCAGAATTGTCATCAGGAATGCAATAATTCCGACTTCAAAGTAGCCCCGAAACAGAAGAAAACCCAGGTAGGTAAATAAAATATTGTTGCTTCTCAAGTTTCTATGCAACCGAATCAGGAATAGGCCATTCAGGCAGTCCACCAGCAAAGCAATTAGGGTCACAACTACAAAGTCGCGGGTGCCTCGCATCAGAAGTAATCCTCCTAATAAAAGAAAGGTTTCTGCCTGCTCAATCGGAAACCGGGAGGATTGATGAATGGGTTCTAAAACGGGGGGACTCCATAGCCCTGGTAGCGTCCGAAAGGTGTATCCAAGATGATTAAGGCTTTTGCCCAGCAACAGCGCGATCGTCAGGGAAAACATCCAGACATATACGATTAAGTCTGCCAGGGTTTTGATTAAAGCTAATACATTGTTAAAGGTCACCGATCGTCCAATCTCACCGATACGTCTGTCCAATAGTCTGGGTTGTTCTATTGGTCTTCTCCTCGCCTCCCATTCTGCCTGAGATTTGCTGAGATTCGACGGATTTATTCTACAAGGGTTTCTTTTTCTGACAGTAATTTTTCTATAATCTGGCAGAAGCGAAGAAACAAAACTCTTCCATCTCCATGTCCGGCACCTTTGAAACGAACAGTATTGATTGGCAGATCCAACTGCTCCAAATGCGAATTGCCGAATGGCTCGATCGCCTGTTGCCCAGTTCCAACCGCATCCCCAACTCTGGTTGGTCATTGCCGGAGTGGTTCTTCAGGTCAGCCTTCTGGATCATGGCGGCCCTATTGACGGTGTGGATAGGTTGGCAACTGTCTATCTTATTGCGTCCTTACATTGCCCCTTACTGGTTCAGTCGACCCAGCCTACCAAACCCTTCCGAGCCATCGATCGCGGTGGAATCTTTGAGCGTGAGTCAATGGTTAGGACGATCGCGCACCTTTGCACAGCAGGGCAATTACCAGGAAGCCTGTAGAGCCTTGTATCTGGCCACCCTCCAGAAACTGGATGACAAGGGACTGATTCCGGCCCAATTTAGCCGCACGGATGGAGAGTACTGGCAGCTTTTGCAAACGTTGCCCAACGCTCGTCCCTACCAGATCCTGTTCCAGACTCACGAACGGCTGTGCTTTGGCGATCGCGAGATTTCTCAACAAATCTTCCAGGAGTGTGAGCGGGCCTACCAGGAGATCGACCCTGGATGATGCAACTGACCCGGAGACAAACGGCTTTTCTGGCGATCGCCCTGGCCGCCCTAATTCTGCTCACCCTGTTTTTGGCTCCCAGCAGCGGCAACCTGCGTCAGCGAGGCTCCACTTACAGTCGCGCTCCCGATGGCTATGGAGCCTGGTACACCTTGATGGAACAGCGAGGCACACCCGTAAACCGTTGGCAAAAACCCCTAGAGGCTCTACTCAACCCATCCGGCCCTGTAGCTCAGCGTTATGCCATTCCTGAAAACTCTCTCCTTTCTGGTAATCTCACTCTGGTACGCATTAGTAATGGCTTAGAACCACTGTCCCCCGAACCTGAGTGGGTCAAAGCCGGAAACACCTTAATTCTGTTAGGTGTGAATCCGTCTGCCACTCCCGCTCCGTTTACGTCTGATCTGGACAGTCCAACCGGAAAAGTTCGCATTCAAACCAGTCGGCGGGCTACGATCGCAGGGCAATCCTCCTTACAACCCAAGCTGCAAGATACTTTTGGAGCCGTCGTCTGGACTGAATCGCTGGGCAAAGGAACCATTATCTATGCTTCAACCCCCTATCTGGCGGCCAACGCCTATCAGGATTTTGCAGCCAACTATCGATTTCTGACAGAACTGGTGACCCAACCCGGTCATCCCATCTGGATCGACGAATATATGCATGGTTATCAAGATCCGCCCATTAAAGATGAGGCAGGCAATCCGATCGCGGGGGCTGAGCGATCGCTGTTCACCTACTTGCTGAACACCCCCCTCTCCTTACTGGCTCTTCAGGCTTTTGTGATGCTGCTTGTCCTTCTGTGGGGGCAAAATCGCCATTTGGGGCCTCCTGATATTGTTCCTCATCCAAGCCAGGACAATAGTGAAGCTTATATTCAAGCCCTGGCTGGAGTGTTGCATAAAGCTGGCTGTAGTGACTTTGTGTTAGAAACGCTGGGTAAAGCCGAACAACTTGAGATACAACAAGCTTTGGGATTAGGCACCCTTCCCCTGCCTCCCGATACCCTAAGCACAGCCTGGGAACGTCAAACGGGGCATTCTTCTGAAGTCCTCTCTGCCCTTCTCAAAACGGCCTATCGTCACCGTCGCATCAGTGAGCCAGACCTGTTGAGGTGGGTCGGTCAGATGCAAATGGTAAAGAGACAGTTGAGAGTTAAGAGTTAGGAGATGAGAGGTGAAAGTTTTTAATTGTGAATTGTGAATTTTGAGTTATGAGTTAAACTGCTCTTCCCACTCATCCGGTCATCTCATCAACCCACCCCCCTCAACCCTACCCATGCCCTCTCCCACTACTCCCTTCGATCGCCTCTCCCAAACCCTCAGCCAAATCATCGTGGGACAAAATGCCCTGGTGCGGCAGTTAATAGTGGCTTTATTAGCCGGGGGCCATGTGATTTTGGAAGGGGTGCCGGGGACGGGCAAAACGTTGCTGGTAAAGGCGATCGCGCAACTGATTCAAGCGGAGTTTCGACGGATTCAACTTACCCCAGATGTGCTGCCCTCAGATATCTTAGGGACGAATATTTTTGACCTGAACACGCGCAATTTCATACTGAAAAAAGGGCCAATTTTCACCCAGGTACTGCTGGCGGATGAAGTAAACCGTACCCCTCCGAAAACTCAAGCAGCCCTTCTGGAAGCTATGGAAGAGCAACAAGTAACCCTGGATGGACAAAGTTTGCCGCTGTCTGAGCTATTTTGGGTAATTGTCACTCAGAATTCCCTGGAGTTTGAAGACACCTATCCCCTACCGGAAGCTCAATTGGATCGGTTTTTGTTCAAACTGCTAGTGGACTATCCAGACGCGCAAGCAGAACGGCAGATGCTGTTACAGAGTCAAGCCGGATTGCAAACTAAACGACTGGACTTGGCACAACTGCAACCCATTCTGTCCATTGGACAAATTCTGGCCGCACGGGAGGCGATTCGGGCTGTGACAGTAACGGCTGCCCTAGTGGATTATTTGCTGGCTTTGGTGCAACGATCGCGGCAGCACCCCGACTTGTCGCTGGGCGCCTCCCCCCGTGCCGGAGTTGCCTGGTTGCAGGCCAGCAGAGCACAGGCTTGGCTAGCCCATCGGGATTTTGTCACCCCAGATGATATTAAAGCTGTTGCCCCTGCTATTCTGCGACATCGCCTGATTTTGCGTCCTGAAGCTCAGCTAAATGGCCTGCAAGTAGATAGTGTGATCCAAACGTTGCTGAGTCAGGTTGCGGTGCCCCGCTAAAGAGCACCTGGGCCAACAGTTATTCTTCTCCAGCCTCTTCATCCAGCACAGCCGCTACTGCTGCGCCCTCCCCAGCAGGTTGATCGTCCGTTAGAGAGGTTTCATCGGAGGAATCTTCATTGGCAAGCGGAACCAGGGTCACAGCAACAATTTCGTCATCCTCGTCTAACCGTTGCAGACGAACCCCCGAAGCAGCACGGGACTGGCAGGAAATGGCACTAACGGGCTGACGAATGATAATACCCCGATTCGTTACCATCATCAGCTCATCGCCCGTATTAACAATCCGGAGGGCCGCCATGCGATCGCCCGCCTTGCGGAACTTCGTAGCGACAATTCCCATGCCTGCCCGATTTTGTAGCCGAAACTGAGCGACTGGAACCCGTTTGCCATAGCCACCCGCTGTTACCGTGAGCATCCAGGGGCCAGTAGGAACAGTGGCTTCCAGGGTTTCTTCTTCGGTCGTTTCGTCTTCCGTACCGCTATCCACTTCCAGAGCAGAAGCCAGGTTGGCCACAATGTCACTTGGTAAAATATCCAACCCAATCAAACTATCACCCTGTCGTAGAGTCATTGCCCGCACGCCGCGAGTAGCTCGTCCCAGAGGCCGAAGTTGCTCATGGTCGGCCCGGAAGTGAATGGATTTACCCTGGCTGGAACCAATGATGATCGTGTCTTCAGCACGAGCGCGGCGTACCCAGCGGAGTTGATCCCCTTCTTCCAACGAAATGGCAATTAAACCGTTTGCCCGAATATTGCTGAAGGCTGCCAGAGCAGTCTTTTTAATGTAGCCCTTGGAAGTCAACATCACCAGATACTCATCCTCCGTAAATTCGGTGACAGGAATGATGGAGGTGATTTTTTCATCTACGGGAATAGGCAACAGTTGCACGATCGGGATGCCGCGAGAGGTGCGGGAACCTACCGGAATTTGATAAGCCCGGAGGCAGTACACAACACCGCGATCGCTAAAGAACAGCACACTGTCATGATCGCGCAGAGCCAGAAAATGCTCAACGGCATCATCCTCCTTCATCCGGGTACCAGCTTTACCGCGTGTGGCCCGGTTCTGAGACTCAAAGGTATTAAGGGGCATGCGTTTGATGTAGCCCTGTTCGGTCAGCAAAATCACCGCCCGTTCGTTAGCAATCAGATCAGCATCCGCGAGTTCATCTTCTGACTGCTCGATCACCGTGCGGCGGGGAGTGGCATGGCTGGCCTTCAGTTCATTCAGTTCCGTTTCAATAATGCTGAGAATGCGTTCTCGACGGGCCAGAATGTCTTGCAGGTCAGCAATCTGGCGTTGCAAGTCCTCATGCTCCTGATGAATTTTCTCGGCTTCCAGAGCGGTCAGCCGCCGCAGCTGCATTTGCAGAATTGCATCTGCTTGTGTTTCTGACAGTTCGTACTGTTCAATCAACTGCTGACGGGCGATAGGAGCATCAGCGGCATGACGAATTGTTTCAATAATGGCATCCAGATTCGCCAGAGCCACCAGCAACCCCTGCAGAATATGGTCGCGTTCTTCGGCTTTCCGCAGTCGATAACGAGTCCGGCGCGTAATCGTTTCGATGCGAAAGTCGAGGAAAACGTTGAGGAATTGCTTTAAGGTCAGCAGTTGGGGTTCACCGTTCACCAGGGCCAGCATATTGGCCCCAAAGTTGGCCTGCAAGGGTGTTTGCTTGTAAAGATTATTCAGGACTACACGGGGATAGGCATCGCGTTTCAGTTCAATCACGATCCGCATCCCATCGCGATCGCTTTCATCCCGAATATCCGCAATCCCTTCTAGCCGGCGCTCATTCACCATCTCGGCAATCCGTTCAATCAAAGCTGCCTTATTGGTCTGGTAGGGCAATTCAGTGATGATAATTGCTTCTCGATCGGGTCTGCCACGATGGGAAATGGTTTCGATCGTCGCCACACCTCGCATAATGATCGAACCCCGTCCGGTTGTATAAGCTTCCCGGATGGCACTGGTACCGAGAATTTGGGCACCTGTGGGAAAATCTGGCCCTGGCACGTACCGCATCAATCCCTGATCCGTAATTTCGGGATTGTGAATTAAGGCAATCAGCCCATCAATCAACTCCCCCAGATTGTGTGGTGGGATATTGGTGGCCATCCCTACAGCAATTCCCGAAGAACCGTTAAGCAGCAATTGGGGAATGCGGGCAGGTAGAACGATCGGTTCTTGCTGGGAGCCATCAAAGTTATCGACAAAATCAACCGTTTCCGACTCGATATCCTGCAGCATGGCATCCCGCGTCAGGGGGCGGAGACGGCACTCAGTGTATCGCATCGCCGCAGGAGGGTCATTATCCACCGAGCCAAAGTTGCCGTGGCCGTCAATCAGTGGCGATCGCATGGAAAAATCCTGAGCCATTCGCACCAAGGCATCATAAACCGCCGTATCACCATGGGGGTGGTATTTACCCAACACTTCCCCCACTACACGGGCACACTTCCTAAAGGGGCGGTCGGGGGCCAAACCCAATTCATGCATGGCATAGAGGATGCGACGATGTACAGGCTTGAGGCCATCCCTGGCATCGGGAAGCGCCCGCCCAACGATCACACTCATGGCGTATTCCAGGTAAGACCGCTGCATTTCGTTGCGTAGATCTGTGGGGATGATGCGATCCTGAGGCGGCTCCTGGGAAAAAGTCATACTTTAAGGCCCTCTGGTAAGGGGATAGTGCAGCGCCAATTGAAGCTCAGAACGAGGACAGCTATGATACCGCCCCGATCGCTCCGCGAAAAAGCGCTCAATAACCCATCAATCCTATCATAGAAGGGTCATTCTCGTGGGCCGATAATCCCCGATCCCCTACTCCACCACTACCCGCCACTCATACAGCTTGTAATTCACACATCCATTCACCACCAGTGGATCCTGCGCAACGATCGCCTGGGCTTCATCCATCGAAGCAGCCTGAAACAGCATCATGCCTCCCCCCCGACAACCCCAGTAACCTGACTTTGCCCGATGCCCTTTAGCAATCAGGGTGCGAACAAACTCTTTGTGGGCAGGTACAAACTGATCGAATGTAGCCTTATCTACAATTCCTGCTTCAATTTTCACAAACCAGGGCATTTTTAGTTTCCTAAAAAATTTTCATTAATGCTCAAATCCTCCCTATTCTGTACTGCATTGCTACAGGGTGAAGTGTTGTTCTAAACGATTTGTTATAAGGATTGCTACGATCGCAATGGCGATTGATGGAACTGACAGCCAGAGCATGAATACGGGTAAGAAACGATTTTTTATTGCCTTGCTGCCGTCCCGTGAGATTCAGGACTATGCCAATGAAATCAAGCAGTATTTTAGCGATCGCTACAACAGTCGTGCGGCTCAAAAATCACCTCCTCACATTACCCTGCAACCGCCTTTTGAGTGGCCAGTTGAAAACTTGCCCCAGCTAGAGCAACATTTGAGTATCTTTGCTCTGGCTCAATCTCCGTTCTCCGTTACCTTGCAGGGTTTTGCTGCATTTCCTCCACGAGTGATTTATATCAATGTTTTAAAAACAGCAGAATTATTGCATCTGCAACAAGCGCTCCTAGCCGATCTGGAAGCCAATCTGGGAATTGTTAATCCAAAAGACAAGACTCGTCCTTTTGCACCTCACATAACGGTAGCCTCTCGAGATTTGACGCAACAGGCTTTCAAAGCCGCATGGCCAGAATTCCAGGGGCGATCGCTGCATTTCTCCTGGTTAGCCTCCAGCCTGACGTTGTTAAGTCATAACGGACAACGCTGGACAATCTGCCAGGAGTTCCCCTTCAGCCCCCCTGAAAAGCCCTGAAACGATATAAAGCCTTCCATCTTTTCTCAACAGGCACCCTGACGGGGATCTGTCCTGGGTTGCCCGGTTCTCTCTCTAAAAGGGTACCTCGAACGGTTAAGGAATTTGTATCATTTCTGTAGTCAGACTTTATCCGCTATTAATATTAGTAACTAACAGATTCACGTTATATTCATAATGAGTCTGCAAAATCGTGATCAGAATTTTGTGGATTAAGCATGGGGTGTAGTTATCTGAATTTCATTGTCAACTCTTTCAATCACCTGCTACTTCAGGAAACGATATGCAATACGGCTCTAGTTTTTCTAATTCCGTTCAGGCAGACGGCCCCTCACAACATCCACCTTTAATTGTCCCCTGCGTGGACGCGAGAGCGCACCTGGCCGATTATGCCATCGATTCAAGCGCCTCTCAACGAGCAGCAGTTTCCAAAGCATACGGCAACATTTTATTGAACGGTGGGTCCATCAGTTGTTAAAGCCGGTCGTTAAGACAGGCGGTAATAGCTCTGATACCAATTCACAAATTGCTGGATCCCTTGCTCGATCGGGGTGCAGGGGGCAAACTCAATCGCTTGGGTCAGTTCATCCACTTGTGCATAAGTTGTTAACACTTCCCCAGCTTGCAGGGGAAGCAATTTTAGTTCTGCTTTTTTGCCCAGAGCCTGTTCCAAGATGCGAATAAAGGTAAGCAGTTCAACTGGCTGGTGGTTGCCAATGTTATAAATCCGGTACAGGGCCTGGCTATTTACCTGTTCTGCACTTTGACTGGTTAACAACAAGCTTGTTTGCGGAGGTTGGTGCAGGATGCGCACGATCCCTTCAATAATATCGTCGATATAGGTAAAATCCCGCTGCATCTGACCATAGTTGTAGACTTCGATCGCTTGGCCTGTGGTGATTGCTCTGGCAAACTTAAAATAGGCCATATCTGGTCGTCCCCAGGGGCCATACACAGTAAAAAACCGCAGTCCGGTAACGGGAATTTGATAAAGATGACTGTAGGTGTGGGCAATCAGTTCATTGGCTTTTTTAGTGGCGGCATACAGGGAAACAGGGTGGTCAGTGCGATCGCTGACCGCAAACGGCACTTTCGTATTGGCTCCATAGACGGAACTGGAGGACGCAAAGACTAAATGTTTCACTGGCTGGTGGCGACATCCCTCCAGCAAGTTCACAAATCCAGTGACGTTGCTGTCAATGTAAGTCCAGGGATTGTCCAGGGAATAGCGTACGCCTGCCTGAGCCGCCAGATTGGCCACGCAGTCAAAGCGATGCTCCTGAAATAGTTGGGCCATACCAGAGCGATCGCTCAAATCCAGGTATTGAAAGGTAAATCCTGGTTGCGGTTGCAGTTGCGACAACCGCGCTTTTTTCAAGCTGACATCGTAATAGTCACTCAAATTATCAATTCCGTAAACCTGAAAGCCGTCTTGCAACAGCCGTTGCGCCAGGTGATAGCCAATAAATCCAGCGACCCCAGTAACCAAAATATGCATTATTCGCTCACTCCATACACCGCATTGCTCAGCATGACATCCGTAGGGGTTATTCTCAGACAAAACGGCTTTCTTGTCCAAAGCTCAAGCGTTGAACAGCATAGGTTCCGAGATCGCCAACCTATCCTACAAGTTACATCCCACCCTGAAAAGAGGTGGACTTTACTTAAAGCCCTGTAAACATCTTTCTAATCCCCCTAGCGACTGAAGTCACGGGTATACCGAGAAAACCTACCGACGCAGGTTACTAAAAATCTTGATTGTATTGAGTCTGCGTGGCAGACTGGGTGAGTGTAGTCGCGGTTTTAACTGCCAGATACTTTTCAAACGCCCTCTAAACCAAGCCCAGAATAGTCGTTTTTCTGATGGAAAAACGACTATTCTGGGCTTGGACAAGGTTTAAGATTGAACTAATCAAGCTAGAAAGCGAAAGCTTTTTCTTCTATAAACTCATGCTATCAACTGCCCTTATCGATGTAGATGTAATTTACTCAGAGTAAAATCCAAAAAATCTTCGGAAAGGAGTATTTACAATCTTGTAATTTATTCCCTGTGTCACTAAAAGCACAAAGCAGAAAGCTAAGCTGGTGCTGTTCACCTTGACTTTGAGATCGATTTTTAGAAGTCAGTCAGACAACTTACCGTAAAGCTGTTATAAGAATTCTGGCTCCAATTTGCTCTGTAAAAGTGATTCGCTTTACTCTTTTCCTTCATGACTGACAAAATAGAACCAGTGCAATTTCACTAGATTTTTAAGAGTTTCATCAAACGTTAAATGATTCAGGAATACTGAGAACAGCATCTCCTAACTCCATACAATGAGTTTTGAGAACTAATAAGGGTAAGTGTGGTAAGACATGGATACCTTGCAGAAGCAGCTTAATATCTTAAGCGCCAAGGTTGATGGGTTATATCAACTGATTGAGCAGGTGAGTAACCGGGTGTCAGATATTGTGTCTGAATGTAAGTTTGCATCCGATCGGACTTCCTACACAAGTTCTGAGACGGGAATCAACTACCGCTCCTATAAGGGGGTGAGTAGCCTGGATGCTTCTCTAGAGCACAAGGATGTGCTGGTCGATGGAGATAGTCTGGACGCAGCATTACAAAGTTCTGAGAGAAAACTGTCACCGGAAATTCAAATTCAGCGCTTAACGGCTCAATTAACGGCAGCTTATAGCCGGATTGCCGCTCTAGAGGAGCAGCTTATTTCTCAGCGCATTCATTATTAGTCATTCGTTACATGTTAGTCATTCACTATTAGTACTGTCGCTGTAGAGGCTAGGCCGATTGCGGGTTACTTGTTGATACCGCTCTGTAAGGTCTTCGATCGCCTGCAATAGTTCGGGCTGTCCCCATCCATGATACAGGCTGGCCACGATCGCACATCCTCCTGCACCCACTCCCTCCTTCACAAATCCCGCTTCATACATCTGTAATTGGGGCCAGCGAGCGGTCGCAAAGCTCAATTGGGTAGCCATCAAAGGAACTGCTCCTACCAGAGTTGCCAGTCCAATCGTATCCCCGGTTGGATCTTCTACCACCCAGCGAGTTGTGCCAACTACGATTTGTTCCGGTTGCCAGTCGAGGGCTTCAGACCGGGCGATCGCTTGAGCCAGCGCATAGATCGCCAGCATTTGAGTCCCTCCAGCCAGCAACACTCCACAACAGCGACTGGCCGCGATCGTCATGCCTGCGACCACAATTTGCATGGGATCTCCGATGGCGGCGAGGAGAGAAAGTGGGGATCGGGGATCGGGGATCGGGAGGGAAGGAGGGTTAGAATTCCAGATCGAGCGTTGTAAGCCTTGTTGAACAAGCGCCCACTTCTGGTCGTGGTTGCAGGTGGGATGACTGCTGTTAACTTTTCCGATGGCTGGGATCCCTAAGCCGGATAGGACGGCGAGGGCTGTTGTAGTGCCTCCGACCACACATTCGGCCAGAATCAAATAACCCGTGCCTACTTCCGTTGCCAGTTTTTCTCCCCACCTTAAGCCTTGCTGGAACAAATGCTCTACGATCGCCCGCTCCAAAGCTTGGCCACTGCTCAAACAACGGGCGGGAGTTCCCTGTAAATCAATATGGGGAATTGCGGGAGGCTGAGGCAGTCCGGCGTTAAAGATATAAATCGGTAAATCTTGCTGCTCGACAACCGCTCTGGAAATGAGAACAGGGGAAGCGCCTGCCTGCAGTGGCGGCAACGGATAGACAGGATGAGGCTGGGGGCCATTGTAGAGAAACTCAGCATCTGCGATCGCAGTGTAACGGCGATCGCTTGGAGTAGCCCCCGCCGCTGAAATTCCTGGAATCAGTCCTGTTTCTGTAAATCCCAGAACACACGCCAGCAGAGGCCGTTTTCCCTGATATTGTCGCAGCCAGCACTCTCCTTGAGAAATTTTTGTATAAAGCTGGATCAAGGGAAATAGAGGGCTGTTCTCAGTCATTCGTCCTGCGTCATGTATCCTTTATCACTCAGTTGGCTATCTCTCTATCCTCATACTCCATCAGCACCTGCACCCACTTGGGAGGCCGAGGAATGGGATTACCCAGGCGATCCAGCAGCAACCAGGCCACCAGATGGACGGCAAACAGATACACGATGTTGCTGAGGATGACCATGAGTATGACGATCGCCTGAATTACCCCCAAGCTGGGTTGAAACAAAATATTAAAAAAGACACAAATGCGATCGACCAGATCTGTAACCTGAATCGTAGCGTATTGCCACAGGTCGTCACCCAGCAGCAAGGAAACCAACCAGACCCGGAAGAAAAAACCAAAGGCACCGAGAATGCTGCCCAGGGCAATGGAAATTGCCCAACTGGCTCTCCGTCGCCACAACTGACCCAGCAACACCCCCATTAGACCAAAGGGCATGATGAACAGCAGGCTACGGGGAGGTCCCATCAACACACTCAGGAGTAAGCCGGACACCAGAGCACCCATCCAGGCGGCTCGACTGCCCCAGCGGAGATAGATGAGGGCGATCGGGATGGGAAAAAAGACTCTCAGCACTGGCCCCAGGGGAAAGTAGAAATTCACCAACCAGATGAGACTGGCAGCACTGGCCAGAAAGGCTGTCTCCACCATGATCAGGGGACTGGAGCGATCAAACGATCGCAGAGTGGAAGATGGCTGGCTGCGATCGGGTGTCAGCACCTCCTGATTGGCGGAATGGGTAGAAATATCAGGCAAAGATAGTTCCTGTTCTACGTCTTCCCAGGATGGTTCTGCAGAGGGGGCAGCATTCTGTTCAGAAGGGCCAAGTTGAGAACCGGGATGACTTCTCTCTGCCGGATCAGTCTGGGAAGAATCACTCATCAAGCTCCAACTCCCTGAAAGACCAACTGCAAAGAGCGTTTACTCCAATGCGTCACCCCTTCAATTAACTTTTTCAAACTTTGAGGATGGCTCACAGCCCACCCATTGATACTCAAACAAACTGCACCCAAAGCCAGCAGGATGAAAGTTGGCAGCATGACCACGCCAATCACAAACCAGCTTAAGACGTGGAGCACCATGATCATTGCTGCCGTAGTCGCGATCGCGGCAGACCCCCAGATTGAGGAGAGTGGACAGTTTAACCCAAGCAATAGAAGGGTTTGCAGGGTAGCCAGCAGATTGATCGGCACCAACGCGCTGCAAATCGCTATACAGTGAATATGGGAGAAATGTAACAGACTGTTTAAATCAATCATCTAAACCATCCACAGCATTGTGTTTTCCTGATCCTCTTCTTTTTAACTTATCCTTGATCTGCTTTCTCCACCTGGACACTAAGAAAGAGTTTTATTCAGCCAAAGATACTCAGTTCTAGCTCTTGAGTGAGTTTTTCTAAAAGGAACAATCCAGCCAGGGAATTACCACTGGAGTCTAAAGCCGGACTGTAACAGGCGATCGCCCCCACTCCTGGAATGACCGATAACAGCGCTCCACTGACACCGGATTTAGTTGGCAGTCCAATTCTCACGGCAAAAGCACCAGAGGCTTCATAAAGTCCACAGGTCAGCATTAACGCATTCACGATGCGACGATGGGCATTGGCAATCTGCTGATGAGAACGGGCCAGTAACAACCCCAGGCGCACCAGATCATCCACCGTACCTGCCAGACAACAAATCTGATTATAGGTATCGAGGGCCAGATCAATGGAGTCTAAATAACCCGCCTGAGCCAGGATCCTCGCGATCATCCGGTTGGTTTCATTGCCCACCGAGCGCACAGATACCAGCATGGCTGCATCCAGAAACAACCGCGCCCCCGATAACTGGTTTAACCACTGACACAAGGCGGCACAACGAGAAGTCCCATCATGGCCCGGAATGCGTCCTGCCAGCGCGATCGCCCCACTGTTAATCATGGGATTGCGGGGAAATCCGCGATCGGCTTTTAGCTGTTGGATAGAATGAAACGAATACTCCGAGGGCTGCATCCCAACCCAGGAAAAAACTACCTCTGTCCCAAAGTATTCCAACAAATACAACAGCACAAAGGGCTTGATGACACTCATCAGCACAAAGGGCTGATCTACTTCGCCCGTCTGATAAATACAGTCATCCGCCAGATGAAGTTGCATAGCCAACCAATCAGGATTGGCTTTTCCCAGGCTAGGGATATAGTCCGGAATGCGGCCCTGATGTACCAACGCCTTTGCTGCCGTGACCCAAACATCCCACTGCAATGGGTCAAATGAACCTGAAAATGCATGAGAGCCTTGCGCCATGATCAGGCTGATGAAGGAGGGAATTTAGTTGCAGCTACTGTCCAGGGTTACCACTTGGTGCGCCCAGCAAAGGCCGTCCTTCTACTGCCATGCGGAATCGTTCCACATCGTCGTTAAATCCGATCGGCAGCACCACTTCCACGTTTTCGTGGGGATTGGGAATAATCACCCAGGTTTCTACCGTGCCACCTTCCACATTACTGGCCGCTTCCACACCAGCCTCAACAGCCCGCTTCACCTCCGACACGTCTCCGCGAATATTGACGGTAAAGCGAGCACTCCCGGCTCGAATGTAACCAACCAGAGTAATCCGACCGGCTTTCACCATCGCATCAGCAGCAGCTAATACAGCCGGAAATCCCTTTGTTTCAATTGATCCAACCGCTTGCGGCATTACACATGTCTCCGAAAATCAACACTTTGAAAATTATGAATTTTGAATTAGTAACTTTGAGTTAGAGCCTTAAATTCCTAATTCCTAAACCCGAAACCTTTCTACCAGCGGAGTAAAGTCGATCGACATCACTGCTTCTACATTCTCTGGTGGATTCGGGACAATGTAATGGGACACCAATCGTTCCCCTGGAGGTGTGGCATCCGCCGCTTCAATGCCAGCCGCAACCGCAGCTCTCACTTCGGCGGTTGGGCCACGAACCGCCACCAAAAACTCGGCTCGCTCTGCCAGCCCAAAATAGACGAGCGTCACCCGTCCCGCTTTGACCATCGCATCAGCAGCGGCCAGAACGGGAGGAAATCCGTCTGTTTGAATTACTCCAACGGCAAGCGGCATTCCAATTCCCCAGAACATATATCAACCCAAACCTCATTCTACGCGCCTTTCTTGCCTTTTGGATGGAAAGCCATAAGTGATTTTATATTGAGAGGATTGCGTGACATCCTCCCGACACCAATGCTACGCATACGGTGCGGGCTTCCCAAGATCG
>NZ_JBRAGO010000045.1:29126-34746 GCF_052746595.1 Leptodesmis sp. | reverse complement strand
CTGTGAACGGGGAATCTCCTGCTATACACGAAGCGTTAGCGGGATGAGCGTCAAGTCCAAACAGCGCCCACTCGCTCCAATTCAGGGTTACAAACCCTGGTGGCCCAATTTGCTGCTGTTTCGGGTAAGCATCCAGAACAATTAACCGTTGCAGATGTCATCCGCTACCAACCCCAGGTGCAACAGATTCAGAGCAAAGTTACCCGTTATGGCATTTCTACCCATGCTCTAGCTAAAGCGATGGTGCAAAATGGCCCTTTTTAGGCATCCGTTGGTTCTGTGTACGAATCATCTGTGATTGAAGCGAACTCCAATTTGCAACCGGGGCAACCCCCTTACCAGGCAATCTATCCCAAAGCCACCTTTACCTCAAATATGCGGGCAATCTTGCCCAATGCCCCCTGGGTCAGTGCTGATGAGAAAGCAGCAGCCGAAAAGATTATTGCTTACTGGCGATCGCCAGATGCCCAAAAAATAGCGACCGATTTGGGATTGCGTCCTGGCGTGGCTGGCGTTCCCCTCAGCCCCAAATTCTCTCCCACCTTTGGAGTCTAATCCCAACTCCGGTACGATTCCTATCGACCACCCAAGCCAGAGGTGGTGGATGCCGTGCTCAAATCCTGGCAAGAGTATGCTAAGAAACCTTTACTGGTCGTGTTGGTGGTAGATACCTCAGGGTCAATGGTAGGAACCAAACTGACCGCCATTCAGAATACACTCTTAACCTATATTAATGGTTTGGGCCCCAAAGACCGAATTGCTCTCATGGACTTTAACTCGCAGATCCATGAACCCATTTTGATCGATAGCACCCCCGCTGGACGAAATCGGGGAATCGAGTTCGTCAGTAGCCTCAAGGCGGGTGGAGCAACCAAGCTGTATAAAGCTACACTTTATGCCCGGAACTGGTTGCAGCAAAACCTGCGGCAAGAGGCCATCAATGCCGTGGTGATTTTGACAGATGGAGAAGATACGGACTCTGGAATGAACCTGGATCAACTCTCTGCCGAGTTGCAAAAGAGTGGTTTTAACAGTGACCAGCGAATTAGCTTCTTTACGGTGGGCTATGGCAATGAAGGCGAATTCAATCCGGATGCGTTGAAGCAGATTGCCAACTTGAATGGTGGCTACTACTCTAAAGGCGATCCTCAAACGATCTCGCAGGTGATGTCTAACTTGCAAGTGGAGTTTTAACCAGGAGGCGGCATGAAATTAGTGAATCCCCTGATTATCCATTGGCCGTGTTGGCTGGGGCTGTGGTACTGGTGGTCGGGGTCAGAATCTCGCATCTGCCCAGTGTGGTGATGCTGCCCTTGGCGACGGGGGTTGCGGCAGGAGTTGCCATGCTGCGGCAGTCTCATGAGCCGCAAAGTCTCAACCTGGGTGACCCCGAACTGGAGAAACAGGTGCAGGCGATCCAGCAGCAGGCTCGTAGTCTGGCGAATAAGACGGGTGCCTTTCGGTTAGAGGTGACTCGTCTGTTAACCAATGCGTCCCAGATGGAACTGCTGGTGGCGGTACAGTACGCCTGCGATCGCGCTGTAGAACTGCCTGGAAAAATCGACCAGATGATTCAACGACTGCAGCATAGTGACCCAACACTCCTGTCTGCCAGTGAGTTGCAACGTCAACTGAAAGAGGCTGAGACGCGGCTTCGTTCTAGTTCTGGAGCCGCACAGGAGCAACTTCAGACACTCGCCGATCGCCTGAGACGAAATCTGCAATTGGTGCAGCAGGGGCAAGATGTTCGGCAGTCCCAGATTGCCAACTTGAGTATGCTAGTCACCGGCACTGCCGGAGTGCTTCAGGCATTGCAAAACAAGTTACGCACTGCCAATCTTACAGATGCCGCTCAGGCCACGGAATTGCGTTCTTTGAGTGAGGATCTGAGCAGCGTCTAGTCCAATGTCGATCTTCTGATTTCCCGCTAGTCTCTTTACGGTATGTCAGGCTTTAAACTCACATCCAAATCTTTACGCTGGTTAACCTCAGCAGGCATTATTCTAGCAGCGTTGGCACTCGCCTATACTCCTATTCTGGGATGGCAACAAACTATTATCGTAGTCAGTGGAACAGAGCTGGAAGAACCCCTGCGGACACTGCAAGCAAACTTTGAAAAACAATATCCCAGCATCAAGCTGAAGTTAGAATTCCAGGGATCTCAGGATATTGTTAATCGCTACCTTGACAACAAGAACGACTTCCAACCAACGGTATTGATCCCAGCCAATGGTGAAATTCTGAGCGAACTGAACGAACGCTAGCGGACTCAGCATCGTGATGATCCCTTTTATGATGTTCCCCGTCCGATTGCCAAAACGATGCTGGTGGCGATCTCCTGGCCAGAGCGGGGCAAAGCACTGTTTCCGGACGGGCAGTTTCGCTGGGAGCGAGTTGAGCAAGCAATGCAAGCCAGCAGTTGGGGAGCGATCGGTGGCTCTCCCAGTTGGGGCAGTTTTGATTTCCTGACCACAGATCCGACTCGTTCCAATAGTGGACAACTGACACTCACCCTTTGGATACAATCCAAAGTCAATGGCAATCTCAATACCAGTGACCTGAGTTCCCCAACGATTAAGGATCTGTCTAGTCTGATTAAACGCTCTGTTTACCAACCCCCCGTTCTACAGATGTACTGCTGCAAGAATTTATTGCTCGGGGTGCCAATGATGCTGATCTGGCCATGACCTATGAAAGTGATGCTCTGTATCGCTGGCAGCAGGCAAAGGCCAATCAGGGTCAGCCCTACCAGATTTACTACCTCAATCCCACGATTGAAACCACAGCTACAGCCGCGATCGTTCGTCGAGAGGTGAATGATGGTAAAGCTCAGGCAGCCCGTAAATTTATGGATTTTCTGGTTCAACCTGCCCAGCAACAAGTGCTGGTGCAATATGGCTTTCGTCCAATCAATACTTCCATCGATTTGCCAACGGTACCTAATAGTCCCTGGAGCCAGAAGATCCCAGGGGCTACAGTCCAACCCACTGGAACCATTCTGCCTCCTCCAGAGCGCCAGGTTGCCAGAGAAGTGATTCGCCAGTGGGAGCGGGCGAACTAGCAGTAATTTAGCTGCATCATCGTTCACTGGAGCTTGTACATGGCAACCTTAGTGGCCACTCAGCATCATCTAGTTGGTATTTGATCGCGAACATACCAATAATAATAATTGGCTATGTTCGCGGCGGCTGATTGAGTTGCATCCAATACACACCAACTTGCTGGAATACGTTTTGAAACTGTTCAAAATCCAGGGGCTTAACAATGTAGCTGTTGGCTCCAAGATTGTAACAAGCTTCGATATCTCGATTTTCAGCCGAGGAGGTCATTACTACAACAACCAAGTTATGGGTGCGGGGATGACGACGAATGACCTCTAGCACTTGTAGACCACTTACTCTGGGCAGCTTCAGATCAAGCAAAACCATACGCGGTAGTGGGTGACCAGGAGGGATATCTCCCTGACCAAGTAGATAGAGCAACGCCTGCTCGCCATCTTCTGCCACATCCATTTGATTGGCAAAGGGGTAGCTACTTAGCGCTAAACGGATTAACTCAACATCATTTGGATCATCTTCAACAATCAGAAGGCGGGATGCATCAATCACCATATTTATTGGCTCCCCCCAGGAGCATCAAAATGATTATCAGGGATCAGCGAAGTCCGCCGAGTATTCCTAGTATTATCCAAAACATTATATTTAGTGATTTTACTGACTACTATAAGCTGAGCAGTGAAATCGGCTGATGAGCAATATCAAGGACAAAATCATAGTCTAGGATGTTAGCAAAACTGGCTATTCCTAGGGTGAGGCTTGATTTAGCAGCATCCAGTAAAGGCCAACTTGGCGAGCTACATCTATGAATTGCTGAAATTCCAATGGCTTAACAATGTAGCTATTTACTCCTAATTCATAGCAATCGGTAAGATCCTGGTTCTCAGTAGACGAAGCCATCACAACTACGATTAGCTTTTGAGTGCGTGGATGGTTGCGGATCGCCTGTAAAACTTGAATTCCATCCACTTTAGGTAGTTTTAGATCAAGTAAAACCAGATGAGGTAAGGGATAAATCGGAAGTTCTTCCCCTCGACCGTGCAATTAGTTTAGAGCTTGTTCTCCATCAATCACGACATCAAGCTGATTGACAAAGTGGTAGCGCTCCAGCGCTAACTGAATTAACTCCACATCATTGGGGTCATCCTCTACCAATAGAATTCGGGTTGGATCTACATTTGCCATGTTTTCCCAATTCCTTTTAGTCAAAACTTTAATCTTGAGCAGAACCTCCAATGGTGAAGTAGAAGGTCGCTCCCTGATTAGGCTGGCTCTCGGCCCAAATCGTGCCGCCATGACGGTGGATGATCCGTTGCACGATCGCTAGTCCAATTCCGGTGCCCTCAAATTCACTTGGAGTGTGTAACCGCTGAAATGGCCCAAACAGCTTGTCAGCGTATTGCATGTTAAACCCTACTCCGTTGTCCCGAATGAAGATCACCCCCTCTGGCAAACTGCCAATTTCAATCCGGGGAGTGGGAGGTTACGGCTGAATTTGACGGCGTTGCTAACCAGATTACTGAAAACCTGTTGCAGCAATCGGGCATCTCCCTGGACAATGGGCAACTCACCAATGACAAATTCTGCCGCAGTCCCAATGTCTGGATTGTGCTGTACCGGGGCGATCGCTTCCTCCACCAAATGTCGCAGGATAACGGGTCGAAGCTCCATGGGTTTGCGCCCAATCCGAGAGAGGTCGAGGAGTCCATCGATCAACTGAGCCATCTTCTGGCTACTGTTCTGAATCACCTGCATATAGTGGGCCACCTTAGGATCAGACAGGGCATTGTGGCCTTGCAAGCGCTGTTGCAGGGCACTGACAAACCCATGGATGTGGCGCAGGGGAGCGCGCAGGTCATGGGAGACGGAATAGGAGAAGAATTCCAGTTCCTTATTACTGGCTTCGAGCTGAATCGTCTGTTGCACCAGTTCTGCCGTGCGTTGTTCCACCAAGTTCTCCAGATTACGGTTCTGCTGTTCCAGTGCTTCATTTAACTGGTGAATTTGTAATTCTGCCTGTTTGCGATCGCTAATATCCAGCGAGGTGCCCACGACCTTGACGATCTGCCCCTGGTCATTTCGGACTGCTTCGGCCCGCGCTTCCATATAGCCCATTGTCCCATCAGTTCTAAAAAATCTCAGATCAATTTCGTGGAAGTTTCCCTCCGTCATCGCCTGCGTCAAGCACTGTTCCAGGCGGGGGCGATCTTCTGGGTGGACGTAATTCATCATTACTTCTGCCAAGTCAGGTTCTGGTGCAGCAGGATCAAATCCAAAGATTTGAAATAACGTATCTGACCAGACCATTGCCTGGGTAGTGGCATCCAGTTCCCAACTGCCAACCTGAGCAATTTGTTGGGCTTGGACTAAAGCCATCTGGCTATCAAAGAGCTTTTGTTTTTCCTGCTCTACTTGTTGATATAACTCGGCCTGCTGGATCGCAACCTCTAATTGTCCTGCCACCGTTTGAGCGAGAGCTACCTGCTCGTCAGGCCAGGTAAAGGGTTGTTGGCAGGTATGCAGAGTCAGGCTGCCCCAAATCCGATCGCCAACCACCAGGGGAA
>NZ_JBRAGO010000045.1:0-29026 GCF_052746595.1 Leptodesmis sp. | reverse complement strand
AGTAGGTAAATACTGCACCACAGAACAGGTAAGACCGGGCAATAACTGTGCGGTTTCGACAGTGGCGGTGGCAAAAATGACTTGCAGGTCAAGGATTGGCGAATTGCCTGGAACACACGATTGAGGGACTGCTCCCGCTGTAATTGTTGCTGCAGGGCCGCTTCGGTGCGTTTACGCTCCGTGATGTCCAGACCCACTCCAACAATACGAAGAGGATCGCCTGCTTCGTCGTAAAAGACCTTGCCTAAACAATTGATCCAGCGAATGGTTTGATCCGGCAGCACAATCCGGTACTCATCTCGTAGAATACCCGTCTGCAGGGCTACTTTGCTAGCTTGTTGCACCTGTTTTACATCGTCTGGATGAATTCGACTGAGGAACGTTTCTCGTTTACCATCAAAAGTGCCTGGAGCGAATCCTAGCAGGGCTTCGGCCCCGGGCGAGAGAATTTCTGCCCCTGTGATCAGGTTTCCTTCCCAGATTCCCATATTCGCTGCTTCCAGAGCCAAATTCAACTGTGCCTGTTGTTCTTGCAGGTTAATTTCGGCTTGTTTGCGATCGGTGACATCCAGCGCAATGCCAATCATGCACGTAGGCTGTCCGGCTGCGTCGTAGAATACCTGCGCACGATTAGATAGCCAGCGGATGGACTGATCAGGTAAAACAATGCGATACTCCACCTGATACTGCCCCGTTTGCCACGCATCTTGATAGGCTTGTTGCACATAGTCTTGATCGTTAGGATGAATGCGGCTCAAACAGCTCTCCATAGTGCTGTCAAACATCCCTGGAGCAAATCCCCAAATGGCTTCTGACTGCTGCAACCAGATTTGTTCTCCAGTTCGTAAATCAACTTGCCAAACGCCTATGCCGATAGCATCTAACGCTAAACGGAGACGTTCCTCGCGCTGTTGGATGGAGCGCGGCCTGTGCCAGGGGCCGATCGCCCCTAGCAAGAATCCTCCCCCTCCGAGCAGCAGGCTACCCAGCACCAGGAAGACGGTCAACAATGGGGTTGAGATCGAGTACAAGCTGCACAGCATCATCAGATCATCTGAATAGAAGATAGTCTCTCCTCAGTACACAGGAAATGTGGGAAGAGCAGTTACTGAAGATCTTAACCGGACAAACAGACTGCGATACTGGGACGATCGCTCCTGTGATTCGCTATTCTCATCGCAGGGCAATGATTAGGAAACTGTAGCAGTGAATACCATGAGCTTAGAAACGGTAACCCAGGGTTTGCAAAGTGTGAAAGGAACATTAACCGGAGCAACGAATCAGTTGGCCAATGGGGTAGTAGAAGGATTACAAAATACAGTTTTTGCCTCATTTCAGAACTGGTTAGGAACGCATCCGGTAGTTGCCTGGATGGTGCATCATCCCATCCCAACGCTCGTGCTGGGGGTATTGCTGTTGCTGCTGTTTTGGGGATTGGTACGAGCGATCGCCCAACTCACAGAGCGCATCTGGATCACGATCCTGCAAGTGCCCTTAAAACTCAGCCTCTGGTTCTGGGTCTGGATCACCCGTCCGTTGCAGAAAGTGGCACTGGTGAAACCGATGCAACCGCCTGTGCCACCATCCCCTACACCGCAGACTCAACTGGTCGAAATTCTGGCTCGTCTGGAGGTCTTATACCAAGAGCAAAGCCAACTGATGAAAGAGTTTAGAACTCTGATTGCTAACCAAAACATCAAAATAGATGACGTAAGTGAGCTACCCACCAGATCCATGCGATAAGGTTGAAATAGCATCCTGGACATTCTTTGAGAAAAGCCCAGACGGATTTTTTCCAGGCTCGCTCACCAGAGATGCCCCTCGCTTGTAGGAGATGCCTATGACCAGTGCTACTCTGTCATCGTTTTGTTCCGTCTATGGACCTGTTCAATCCTGGCGCTATGGGCGATCGCTGGGCATTGATCCGATCGGCCCTGTGTCTACCTGTTCCTTCGATTGCGTTTACTGTCAATTGGGTGAGATTGAGCACAAAAGCCGCGATCGCCAGGTCTTCATTTCCACCACTCAAATTCTTCAGGATTTATCCGCCTTTCAGCCCTGGGATGTGGATGTGATCACGTTAAGCGGCAGTGGCGAACCAACCCTGGCGCTCAACTTGGGTGAGATTCTGGCGTTGACTAAATCTTTGACCGGGAAACCTGTTGGTGTACTGACCAATGGCACGTTGTTGAACCATGCAGAGGTACGGGCAGAACTGGCAATCGCCGATCAGGTGGCCGTTAAAATGGATGCAGTTACAGATGAGGTGCTGGGCCGAGTGAACCGTCCCGTTGCCGGGATTGATCTGACGACCCAATGGCAGGGCTTAAAAGCTTTTCGGCAACAGTACTCTGGGCAGCTTGCAATTCAAACCATGCTGCTGGCTCCCTGGAATGAAGCTGACCAACAGACGTACATCGACCAAATGCAGGATCTGGCTCCGGATGAAATTCAACTTAATACCCCTACCCGTCCCCGACCGCTTGCTCACCAACTCGATGCCAGGGGCAACCACAGTACCAGCGATCGCCCCTATGCTATCCGCCAGCTCAAGCGTGTGAGCGGTCCTATCTTGCAGGCATTCGGCGATCGTATTCAGCGAGAAACAGGCATTGCCGTGAAAGTAGCCATTGGTGAATAGTTTTAAGTTTTGAGTTTTGAGTTTTAAGTTTTGAGTTTTAAGTTAAAAATTCCCCTTCACCCCTTTAGGAATATCCATCATGTCAAACATCAAAACCAACCCCTATCTCTCACTACTGGAAATTCCGGCAGGCTACCTGAACATCATGGGCTATGTGGATGAATCTGAGGTCAATGGCCCCGGTAGTCGAGCGGTAGTTTGGGTGCAGGGTTGCTTGCGGGAATGCCCCGGATGCTTCAATCCAGATTCCTGGAGTTTTGAAATTAATGAATTGGTTGCGGTGGATGCATTGGCAGAACGCATTGTCAGCAATCCCAACAACGAAGGGGTAACCTTTTCGGGGGGAGAACCATTCTGGCAAGCTCCGGCATTGGCAGCACTGGCTCGTCAGGTGAAAGCAGCAGGGCTGAATGTGATGTCATTTAGCGGCTTTACGCTGGAACAACTACAGGATGACTATGCTCCAGCAGGGGCGCAAGAACTTCTGGAACAGCTGGATATTTTGATTGATGGGCCATACGTAGAATCTTTAGCCATTCACTCGCCTGATTGTCCCGTGTCTTCCCGCAATCAGCGAGTTCATATCTTCAATCCAGCGTTTAAAGATCGGATTACCTGGGCCAGCGATCAACTGGAAATCCACATCCTCAAAGATGGTCGCCGCATTTTTACGGGCTATCGTGGTCAGATGGGACTGGATTGAGACTGTGCGATTGTACGTTCCCTTGATGAGCGGCTGCGGCTAACGTCGAGCCGTTTTTTATTGCACAGCCCATCAGCAAATCCTCAACGGCTTGCCTTCATTGACATTCCGGAGGACTCTCGATAGTCTATCGAGGTGAAAAATTCCTTGCCTATGACCAGTCCTACAGCCACTCTCTTGATCTCCTGCCCTGACCAAAAAGGTCTGGTTGCCAAAATCGCCAACTTCATTTACTCCAATGGTGGCAATATTATTCATGCCGACCAGCATACTGACTTTTCGGCGGGATTATTTTTGACTCGCATTGAATGGCAATTGGAGGGCTTTAATCTACCCCGCGAAATTATTGGGCCAGCGTTTAATGCGATCGCTCAACCCCTCCAGGCTCACTGGAAACTGCACTTTTCGGATGCGACTCCCCGCATTGCCATCTGGGTAAGCAAGCAAGATCACTGTTTGTTTGATCTAATCTGGCGACAGCGATCGGGCGAGTTTCATGCCGATATTCCTTTAATTCTGAGTAATCATGAAGATTTAAGGCCAATCGCAAATCAGTTCAATATTGATTATCATTACCTTCCCATTACAAAAGACACCAAAGCAACTCAAGAAGCGAAACAGTTACAACTTTTGCAGCATTATCAGATTGATCTGGTTGTATTAGCCAAATATATGCAGATCTTAAGTTCTGAGTTCATTGCTAACTTCCCCACCGTCATCAATATTCATCATTCCTTTCTTCCTGCTTTTGCGGGAGCCAATCCCTATCATCGGGCCTACGAACGGGGAGTCAAGATCATTGGGGCAACGGCTCACTATGCCACCGCCGATTTGGATGAAGGCCCAATTATTGAGCAAGATGTGGTGCGGGTCAGTCATCGAGATAGCGTAGATGATCTGATCCGTAAAGGTAAAGACTTGGAGCGTGTAGTATTAGCCAGAGCAGTGCGATTACATTTGCAAAATCGAGTCCTGGTTTATGGTAATCGAACGGTTGTTTTTGAATAGTATGGATTATCTCAATCGACATCCCCTTACTCGTTATCCCGTCATCGCACTCTCTCTTTATCCCAGATCTCTGGACTTGTTTTTTGTCTTGACTGCCCTTCACGTCAAAAACTAGCCAGCAAAATTACCACAGTCAACAGACAAAACAGCCCAAATCCCAATAAAAAGATCAGACCGTAGGGAGCACGATTCATCTGATCGAGGTACTGGTTTACCTTTGCATCTTTTTCCTCTGGAGGCCAGATCATAGGTTTCATAAAAGAGCCTCCTAGAAAATGAAAAAACGAGCGATTGGCCATTCGTCATTTGGTTACTAGCCTTGATATCAAGGACAAATCACCAAAGACGAATGACTATTGATGACGCTCAACAACTGCTGCCCCAGGTAATCCAGCGGTGAGAAATTCTGGTTGTGGTCATTTCACATGCGCCGATCTGAGGTAACTCAATGGCTGACAACCCTGCTTCACTCAGATCAACTCCGGTGAGACGGCAGCGATCGAGGTTGGCGCCACTGAGATTTGCGCCACTGATATCTGCATCCGCCAGATCCGCACCCCGTAGATCTGCTCCACTTAAGTTGGCACAGCGTAAGTCAGCACAACTCAGATTCGCCCCTACCAGACTGGCATTGATCAGATCCGCACCAATCAGGTTAATGTCACTCAAATTTGCCCCACTCAGGTCGGCTCCGCTTAAGTCTGCATTAGTGAGATTGGCATTGCTTAAGTCAATCCGGCTCAGATTGGCTCCACTGAGGTCGGCTCCGCTTAAATCAGCCCGACTCAGCTTGGCCCCGCTTAGATCAAGCCCTCTCAAGTTTGCTTTGTGCAAACAGACTTCTCCAAAGTCCCGTTCTCCTGCTGTGTAGCGTTCCAGGAGTTTGTTCGTATTCATATACCGTCCTTCCCTCCTAACAGGTGAGAAATATTTAAGCAGTGTTTCTGGCCATAGCACTACGAGCGCCTGCACAGTAGGCAACTCCCGCACACCACTCCTCATTGTTTGCAGGCCAGTTTTTCAGACTAAATCTTTAAGTAATCTGCAAAAAAGTATGTTCAACTTTCAACAACCATTCGGCTAAGAGTGTTTAGCTCCAAAACAGAACTCGACCAGTAGACCAATGCAGCTAAATTTCGATCGTTAGCGAATAGTTAGAAGTTTCCACCATATTGTTGAACTGAAGTAAGTTTATATTCCTCTATTTTCAGCGTGAGCAAGGATTTCTTAAGGAAATGATCAAGATTTCTTGACATTATGCTCAGCAGGATCAATCTTGCATCTGATCACAAAAGCGGTATGCTGGAAGCGTGTTAAGAAAGATGAACGGGTATGGCAACAATCTTCAAGAATGCTCACCTGCTGGATCCTATGCAAGGGGTGGAAGGGCGTGGTGATGTCCTGATTGAAAACGGCAAAATTGTTGGGATTCTGCAAGATGAACTGGCAATCGGCAAAATTGTGCCGATTCTGGTACCTCAATGGGATACCCAGATTATTGATCTCGAAGGAGCCTTTCTCTCACCTGGTTGGATTGATTTGCACACCCACATTTTTGACACGATCGGAGATTTTTGTTTACCGGCGGATGATGTCGGCATTCGCTCTGGAGTCACGACGATCGCGGATGCAGGCACCTCTGGCATTCTCACTTTTGATGCGTTTCGCCACACTGCAATCGAACCCGTGAAAACGCGGGTTTACGCCTTTATGGATCCCTCGCTACTGTATATCGCCACCTCAGATGCGATCGCCCATAAGCTCGATCTGGTAGCACATCCCCAGAATCAGGACATTGATCGGGCCGCTGCCGTTGTAGAAGCCAATCGAGACATCATTGTGGGCTTTAAAGCCGATCCCGTGCGGCGCGTAGGTGAAGCGCGATCACCCGTTCTGGATGCCGCTCGTACCCTGGCCGATCGCTTTTCCCTACCGCTGATGGTGCATTTGGGAACCTCGTTCCATGGCGAAAGAATTCCACCCTACGAACTATTACCCCAACTCCGGGCAGGCGATATTGTCAGCCATTGTTTCCTGGTCCATCAGGGTTTATTTAATGAGGCTGGAGAGTTGATTCCCCAGGCGCGGGAAGCGATCGATCGCGGGGTATTGCTGGATATCGGCCATAGCCAGGGTGACTGGTCATGGGCAACTGCTAAAGCTGCGATCGCTCAGGGCGTGCGTCCCAATTTGTTGTCCACGGGATTGAACCGCACAAACGTCTCCCACCTCAGAAGTCTGGCTACCGTAATGACCCAATTTGTCAACCTGGGACTATCCCTGAGTGAGGTGGTTGAGCGGGTAACGAATAATCCAGCAGCGGCGATCGGCAAATCGGGCGAGTTGGGTGGCTTCAAACCTGGACAGATTGCAGATTTCACCATTTTTGAATGGGCCGATGCTGCGGATGCAATTGCCAAAACTTCAGGACACGAAATTCCCTCTGAACAAGTCTTAAAAGTACGGGGGGTCTGTCGTAGCGGAGAATACCTTAAAATTGAGCGATCGCCTTTTGACCCGGAAACCCAGTCGGCTTTGGGCGAGTCTCATACACCAGCACTGGTATAAGTTAAGGAACCATCATGGGTTGTACGGTCATTCGTAATGCAGTTGTGTTCACCGTTGATAAAAACAACACCCTGCATCCCAATGGTGTCATTGTGCTGCGGAATGACCGGATTGAGGCCGTTGGCTCGGCTGAGTCCATCGTGCTTCCGGCAGATGTCACCCATACGATCGATTGTCAGGGCCAGATGGCCGTCATTCCAGGATTGATTGACGTGCATTCCCACTCCAGCTTGCTACGCGGAGTTACCGAGAACCTGCAGCTTCTGGAGTGGTTACCCCGTTACCAGTTAGAGCATCGGGCTTTAACCGAGGAAGATGCCTATTATGCCGCCATCCTCTGTTACCTGGAAGCCCTCAAAGCGGGAACCACCTGTGTCATGGATATGTACCGCTATCTGTATCGCTGTGCCGAAGCAGCAGCCGTTCTGGGACTGCGGGTAAATTTAGTGCCTTACGTCGCTGATCAGCCCGGAAAAGATTTCTTTGAAACACCGGAAACCAATCTCAAGCTGATCCAAACACACCATGAATCCCAAAATGGGCGTGTGCGGGTCTGGTTTGGTTTAGAGCATTTGTTTTACTGTTCTCCTGCCGCCTTTGCCAAAGCCAGAGACTGCGCCAACCATTATGGGGTTCGGATTCATACCCACAGCAGCGAACAACGGGAAGAAGTGGGAGCCGTGATTCAACACTTCGGCAAACGCCCGATCGAATTATTCAACGAATATGGAATTTTGGGGCCAGATACCGCGATCGCCCATTGCGTCTGGTTAAACGCGGATGAAATTAAGCTGCTGGCGGATACAGGTACTTCAGTTGCTCACTGTCCCACCAGTAACGCCAAACTCGCAGGCGGCATCGCTCCCATACTGGAAATGCAGCAGGTCGGAATTACCGTGGGACTGGGCACCGACGGCCCCATTTCCAACAACAGCCTGGATCTGTTTGAGGCCATGAAAATGGCCTCCCTCTTACAAAAAGTCAGCCGCTATGATGCCGCCGCCCTTCCGGCAATCGACGCCCTGCGGATGGCTACCATTGAGGGCGCAAAGCTATTAGGACTGGATCACGAGATTGGCTCCCTGGAAGCGGGCAAGAAAGCTAATATGGTGCTGCTGGATTTGTGGCAACCCAACTTAATGCCGATCGTGTGGGAAGACGGAGATACCAACATTCTCTGGAATCTGGTCTATGCAGCCAAAGGATCGAACGTGCATACCGTGTTTGTGGATGGAGAAATGGTGATCCAGGCCGGACGCAGCACACGAGTGGAAGAGTCCATCATCCTGGAATCGGTGCAGCGGCAAACTCTGGCACTACTCAAGCGACGACAGGCATTCAAGTCAACCCTGATACCTGTTGTCAGCCAATAAACCCCTAATACCTCGTAATAACCGAGTTAAAGTGGCTGTCGGCGTAGAAAGGTTAGGAGTGCCCGGCCTGCATCTGAACTCCTCAAGAAAGGCCGACGATAAATATCTAAATCCTGGTCTTCTACCCGATAACCGCCCCCCTTCCAGAGTTTGGTCTACTAAAAGTGGGTCTTGCCTCATCACATCCCCAATCATGGGCCAGCCCAGTTGCCCGATCTTCCTCGGTAAACGGGACGAAACTGTCACAGGGGCATTGAGAATAGTAATGCGGTCAATCTGATCGGGGTGACGCAGGGCATATTGCAAGCCAACAGTTCCCAGAAAGCCCTGTACGACCAGGGAACACTGAGTAATTTCCAGAGCTTGCAAAAAATCCCCGAAAGCCTGAATGAAGGCATCCGGGGTATAGGGAAAATCCCGGCGATCGGGTTGCTCGGAAAAACCGTGACCCAACCAGTCTGGCGCAATCGCCCGAAAACCGTATTCCGCTAGAGCAGGCAGGACATGACGATAGCCATAGCTTTGAGATACCAGGCCGTGAAGTAAGACAACAGGCGATCGGGCTGTCCCAACAGGTTCAGCTTCCCGATAAAACCACTCCCACGATCCCGCCTTAATCCAATTTTCATCCTTAGCCACGATTCCACCCTGGTCTGTCACCACGCTTTGGAATTAGTGTTCTTAAGAATACCGTTCCAGGGTGTTCTGTGCTACTTTTCTTTAAGAATTGCCTGAAAAATAGCACGCAGCGTGAGGCACAAGACGAAATATGCCATTGATCAAAGTCCAAACATCGGTTGCTAAGCCAGAGCCGTCCCAAGTCGAAAGTTTACTAAAAACACTTTCGGCTCGCTTGGCAAAACATACTGGCAAACCAGAATCCTATGTGATGACGGCCTTTGAAGCAGGGGTACCCATGACCTTTGGTGGCACTCTGGATCCGGTTTGCTACGTTGAGGTGAAAAGTGTGGGCAGTATGAGTCCTGCCCAGACCAAGGCAATGAGCCAGGATTTTTGTCAGACCATTAATCAGGCAATCGCAGTGCCAGAGAACCGGATTTACATCGAGTTTGCAGATGCTAAAGGTTCCATGTGGGGATGGAATGGTTCAACGTTCTAAGTTTCCATCAAACTTCCCCAGGGGGCGATCGCGAATTTCAGGTTCCTCGATTTGTACCAGCTCGATTAAGAATCGCAAGTGCGAATACAGGTCAGTGCTAAGGCAACCTGTTGAGCGGAAAGATGGAGCAGGACTAACTCATCCTCGCGCAGGGTGCAGGGTTGTTTCCATTGCAGGGAAAGAACGGCCAGAACCTGATGGCGATAGATGACCGGAACAATGAGGTGAGCCTGAGTGCCAGAGGTGGTGTAGTGAGCAGCGGAGGCGAGGTTAGAGTCTGCCGGAATATTGACGGAAACTTGCATTTTTTGTGTGGCGATCGCGTCTTTGGTCAGCGAATCCTCAGCTAACCAGTTGGTGATCACTCCCTCAGCGCTGTAAATTCCTTGAGGCAAAGCCAGCGCATTATGCTTAACGATTTGCAGGATACATCCATCTGCATGGAACGTTTTGCAAAAAGCTGTGGCGATCGGCTCCATACAATCCTCCAGGCTGTGAGATTGCTGCGTCGTCTGCACAATAGCGGAGAGGAGAGCCATTTGGGCCTGCGATCGTTGCAATTCTTCGGTCCGCTGCTTCAACAGCTCATAAGTTTCGGCGGCTCGTTGTACTACGGCCTTTAATTCATCCGGATTCCAGGGCTTGGTAATGTACTTGTAAACCTGCCCAGAGTTAATGGCTTCCACCAGATCTTCCACATCGGTAAAGCCAGTCAAAATAATCCGCACCGTATCAGGAAACTTCGGCACAGTGCGACTGAGAAACTCGGTGCCTTTCATTTCTGGCATCCGCTGGTCAGAAATAATGACGGCGACTTCTCCTTCTGCGGCCAGTACCTCCAGAGCTTGTACGCCACTTTCTGCTTTCAGTACCTGGAAATCCCGACGAAAAGTGCGGTATAGCAAATCTAGATTGTCTGGCTCATCGTCTACCACCAGCATTTTTGCTTTCTTCGTCCGCTCTAGGCTCATCAACTGGCGGGTAATGGTATCTAGTTCAGGAATTGTGTAAGTCATAGGTGCAAATCTCCAGCAAGGCCTAAGGGCACTTTTAGCGGGGTCTAGTAAAACTTAGTGTTAGTGTTGCCAGGAGACACCCATTTCTAACACAAGGACTAATAAAATCGTCTAAAGAGAATGACTGAATCAACTGCCGGCGAACTGGCAAAAGCTAGAGAAGAGTTTGGGAGAGCCAGCTCTGCTTAAGCCTCTCAGCTAAAGGTTGAACGAATATCCCCAAGCATGAGAGTTGCACTCGCTTCTCTCCCATGCACCCCTTACTTAACCTTTCGTTCGGCGAACGTGATCCATAATTTGCTGTTTGCGATCGTTGGTGCTGCTGCTAATTGTGGGGCGTTTGAGAAATTCCCCTGTGCTGCGGGCCACATGTTCCATAATGCGTTTTTTGCGATCGTCCATAGTTGTCATAGTGCAAGAAACTCTTACTGCGTCAGTGTTCTCCTCTATTGTTACAGATCATTACAGAAGGATTGATATCCTAACGAAGGATTTCTTACACAGTTTTATTGGGAATTTGAGTACTCCTATCTCAGGCTTCTGGATCGCCAGTACTCATTCCTGATAAAACTGCTTGCTGGCTGACATTGGGGTAAATAGTTTTGAGATAGTCGGCGATCGCCTGGGCAGAAGTTTGGGCAACTGCGGCATCCTGACCTGGAACCTTCAGAGGAATCGGGCCTAAAACATCCAGTACAGTCTCACTACTGGGGGAAGGGGCAATGACGACGAGGGAGGGTTCGAGTTGATCCGGGTAGTCCCAGAAGCGGTCGAGAGTGAGGGGGATAGGGGATGGGGGATGGGGAATGGGGACGTTTGACTCCTGATTGCCAACTTCTGCGTTGCCTCCAGAGCCACGGGTTCGCCGGAGGGCTTCGATCACCTGCTCTTTAGTGCGACCACGCAGTTGAAACAGGACGAAGGGATCTTCACTGAAGCGATCGCCCAGCAGGTAATACACGGCTCCAATATGCTTACAGGGGTTGGCCGGATCAGGGCAGGAACAGCGGCTATGAATATCAAATTTGGTGAAGGGAAACAGGCTCAGGCCATTGGCGGTAAACACTTCTTCAATGTTCTGGGGCATTTCTCCTGCCAGGAGCTTGGCTGAGAAGATAGCTCGTTGCGACATTGACTCAATCACATACTGCCACTGCTCATCTGTAAAGGGATCCAGGGATAGGGTAACTTTATAAGGTTCCGGTGCTGTCCCCTGCACTCTGGCAAATACTTTGGGACCTTTAAATTCAATACTCAGGACATTTCCCTCACGGGCATAGACACGGGCACGGGCCAACCGGCGTATCCAGCCAAAGGACTCCAGCACATCAATCCAGCGCTGTGCCCACCATTCGCGGCTTGGTTGTGGGTAAGAGTCGGTCATAGGAACGAGGAGAGAATAGGGAACAGAAATCGGGAATTAGGAATAGGAGTAGAGTGCGATTAATGGCATCTGTGTCAAGCGGGGGTTAAAGGGTGTCAGGGGCGATTCAGGAAACGGTAGAACAAAACAGGGGCGATCGCCACCCAAATCAGCACCAGTGGCTAGAGCCTTCCAGCTAGCAGGTTGTAATCGGCCAGCAAATCTGTCCAGGAATGTTTGACGACAAAGTGACCAAAGAGAAATTCAAAGGCGATCGTCAGTCCTAACCATAGGCAACCCACAATCACAGCCTGGATGAACGACTTAAATCCCAAAAGACTGGTAACAATCCAGATATATGTTCCCAGCAGCACAATGCCTGTAATGGTTGACAGTTGATGGGCGCGGGATTCACTCAAAGTTTTTCCGTAAGTCTGTTCTCGCAAAATGCCGTTGAGGATTGCGATCGCCACCATCGGAAGCCATGCCAAAATGTAGCGCCAAATCATGATTACCTCTCATAAAAACCTAAATGTCCCCATCAGCCACAATTCTGTAAATGTTGCTCATTTCGGTCATGCGATCTCCTTACTCCTCCCCAATGATGGCGCTGCGATCAAGGAGGAGCAGATCGCGCAATTGATCCGTGTTCAATTCGGTGAGCCAGTTTTCTCCTGTGCCAACGACCTGTTCTGCTAACGCCTTTTTGCTCTCAATCAGATCATGAATTTTTTCTTCCAGTGTGCCAGAGCAGACAAATTTGTGAACCTGCACATTACGGGTCTGGCCGATGCGGAATACCCGATCAGTCGCTTGATTCTCCACAGCGGGATTCCACCAGCGATCGAAGTGGAAGACATGGTTGGCACGGGTCAGGTTTAAGCCCACCCCGCCCGCTTTCAGGGACAAAATGAACAGTCGTGGCCCCTGGGGATCGTGCTGGAAGCGATCGACCATTGCTTCCCGTTGTTTCTTAGGGGTGCTGCCGTAAAGGAATAAGGTTTCCCGTTCTAATTGCTGCTCCAGGTGCGCTTTCAGCAACTTACCCCACTCCGCGAACTGGGTGAAGATGAGGGCACGATCGCCTTCCGCCATCACTTCCTCCAGCATTTCTTCCAGTCGTTTGAGTTTACCGGAGCGAGACTGGAAGGAGTGGGCGTTTGGGGATTGAGAGTCGGAGGTAATCCCTAATCCCTGATCCCCAATCCCTATGGCCTGATCTCCATCACCTGATCCCTTGAGGAAAAGATCAGGATGATTACAAATCTGCTTCAGCTTAGTCAGGAGGGCCAGAATAATGCCTTTGCGCTGGATGCCCTCAGCGGCTTCGATGTCGACAAGGGATTGATCGACAACATGTTGGTAGAGGGAGGCTTGTTCTTCGGAAAGGCCGCAGAAGACAGTCATTTCCTGTTTTTCGGGGAGAGCCTGAATGATCTCACGATCGGTTTTCAGGCGACGCAGGATAAAGGGCTGGACGAGCGATCGTAGAGTTTGCAGAGAGGCGGTATCTCCGTAGCGTTCGATGGGGGTGGCAAAACGGCGTTGGAAGAAGTTTTTTGGCCCCAAGTAGCCAGGATTCAGGAAATCGAGAATTGACCACAGTTCAGACAGCCGATTTTCCACGGGGGTTCCGGTGAGGGCAATGCGAAACTGGGCTGTCAACTGGCGGATGGCTTGCGATTGCTTCGCGTCTGGATTCTTGATGTTTTGGGCTTCATCCAGGACAATTCCCTGCCAGGAAACGGTTTGCAAGTCCTGCAAATCTCGATAGACCAGGGCATAACTGCTGATTACCAGATCCTTGCCTTTTACGGCTTTGGCAAAGTCTTTACCTTTGGGTCGTCCGTCTCCATGATGTTGCAGGACTTTCAGACTGGGACCGAATTTCTTCACTTCCCGTTCCCAGTTGCCCAAGACGGAGGTGGGACAGATAAGCAAGGTTGGCTTCTCCAGCTTGCCTTGTTCTTTCAAATGCAACAGAAAGGCAATCAGTTGAATGGTTTTTCCTAAGCCCATATCGTCAGCCAAACAGGCTCCCAGGCTCCACTGTTCCAGAAATGCCAGCCAACCCACACCGCGAGACTGATAGGGGCGCAACTCTCCCCGGAAGCTTGCGGGGGTAGCGATCGCCTCCAACGTCCGCTTGCCACTCAAAGTATTGATCAGTTCTTCCAGTGCCCCAGAGGCTTCAAAACTGACCACAGGTAACTTTTCAATCATCTGGGTGTCACCTGTACTAATGCGCAGTGCATCTTCCAGGGAAAGAGCCGGTTGATCCTTGCGGCTGGCAAAAAAGTTCTGCGCGGCTCGGATGTCCTGAGGTCGCAATTCCACCCACTCACCATTGATTTCCACAAGAGGGGTATTGAGGGCCACCAGGCGATCGAATTCTTCTTTGGAAATGCTCTGTCCGCCAATGGTGAGTTCCCAGCGGAAGTTGAGCAAACTTTGTAAACCCAGTCGTTGGCCTTGTTTGAGTTTCCCTGTTTGCGCCTGAATCTTCAATCCCAGACGATTTGCCCAACCGCCCTGACTGGCCAGGCTGGGCGGCACTACTACCCCTAAGCCACTATCCTGCAAGCGCCAAGCCGTACTTTTGAGAAAGTCATAGGCTTGCAACGGGGTAAGAGTACAAAATTGCGGTCGGGATTCCTGCAAACTGGGTTCGATCAGGGGATAAAGGCGGGAGGCTAATCCCAAACCCATCAAAAATGTTTCCTGCGGCTGAGTAATGGTTCGCCCCCGATATATGAACTGCTCAACCGGATTGTTCCAGATCGTTGGTGCATCAATCAAAAACTCTGGATCGTCGATCGCTTGCAAAAAGTATTCCAGCCGCCATTGAGTCTGACCATGCTGGGGCGGATGCAAATACAAACAGGTTTGAAATAAGCTCTCGGAGCGACGAGATTGTAACGGGGCTGTCCAATTTTGCAGGGCTAGTTGCAGCGACTCCAAATCCGTACCCGCTAGTTCAGAAGTCTCCTGACTGAGTGCACGTAGCCAGGCGTGAACCGCAGGTGCGATCGTCCAGCGGCCCCCCTCACGAAAGTTTGCTTCTAGACCTTCCAGCACCGAAGTTGTGCGTGCAACCTGACGGATCTGAGCATCTAGCGTACTTTGCAGAAAAGCTTGCAACAGGGTCTGGGGGACTACTGGAAGGTTAACTGCCAGGGGGAAGTTTTGGATTGTGGATTTTGGATCTTGGATTTTGCGTTGTCCTGTGTCCTGTGTTCTGTGTTCTTCGTCTCCCGCCAATGACGAATTTCCTTCATACATCCGACAGGCCACAGGCATGCGATCGCTAAAATGCAGCAACCTCATCTGATCTACCGCACTATCCAACAACGGCTCCCACCCCACCCAAAACCGATCGCTATCAACCATCACTTCTCGATCCCCGATCCTCGATCCCCGATCTCTAACCCCCAACCCTGGCAAAAACTTCGATCGAGCCAGCAGATCTAAACTCCAGCGAGCCACATGCGACCAAAAGCGCAAATCTCCTCCCAGAAAAGACTCCTCCGTTTTGACAGCACCTAGAGGTAAGGAATTGAGAAATTGGATGGCCTCTCCAACAGGTAAATGCAAGCCTTCGACCAACCAGGGATGAAGGAATAATGATTCTTGAGTTTCAGGAGCGGCAGATAGTTGGGGCAGAATCACCAGTCGATCGCCACTTTCAAACTCTCCTTCGGCCACAAAGGAGGGAACTGCCAGGGTGTGTTGGTGCCAGCCGATGGCGGTAGGGGACGTAAAGGAAGATGGGGTAGGGGCAACGGAGGTAGGGCGGGAACCCTTGCACGATCGTCTGGCAGCAGCAGGGTTTACTGTATTCGCCCAAGTCTGAAGCGATGGTAGTCGCAAATGACCCGCTTGTTGCAACTCATTGAGAAACTCTACCAATTCCAGGCGACTCATGGCATAAGGATGAAGTGGAGGGTGGTCAGGAAGGTTAGCCTCATCTTCCAGAGCCTGATTGGGCAAACTATCCGAAGTTACTCTCCGCCAAACTTCCCCCCAAATGAACAAACTTCCCTGACCAGCCACCGCTGCTTCTGCTGTAGTAGCAGCCAGTTGGGTCTGCTGGGGGGACTGAAGCAACCAACTACCGTGTAAGATGGCCATCTAGTTCAGAATCCTCAATCGTTGCCATGAACAAATAGATGGGGCATGATCGTAGATTGTTAAGATTTACAACACCCTGGTTTAACAAACTGTTAAAGACGACTGGGTGATGGTGTGGTTCTTCTCCCTGCCCTATCCATGTAATAAGCAAGCCATCGCGACTGTCGGATATACCTGCTGCAGCCACGATCGCCTTCCTCCAGTACTGCCATTGTACAGGCTGAATTCTGCAGCAGGGCGATTCCGATCCCAGTAAAAAAGCTCGACTCTATATATCAGTGCTACGATTGCGACAGAGAAAGATAAAGAAGAAGGAAGGATACCACGCTACATGGAAGAAATTGAAAAGTCAATATCCTTTGATGGACGGGATATTCGGCTGAAGATTGGCTTACTGGCTCCACAGGCGGGCGGTGCAGTGTTAATACAGTCTGAAGAAACAGCAGTGTTAGTAGCGGCGACGCGTGCCGAAGCGAGAGAAGGAATTGATTTCCTACCCCTATTAGTCGATTACGAAGAACGGATGTATGCTGCCGGACGCATTCCGGGAGGATTTTTGCGTCGGGAAGGTCGTCCGCCAGAAAAAGCGGTCTTAATCAGCCGTTTAATTGACCGTCCCTTACGTCCCCTGTTTCCCAGTTGGTTGCGGGATGATATTCAGGTGGTGGCGACAACCCTCTCCCTGGATGAACGGGTGCCTCCCGATGTGCTGGCAGTTACTGGAGCTTCGATCGCCGTCCTCCTCGCGCAAATTCCCTTCAATGGGCCAATGGCTGCCGTCCGTGTCGGCTTAGTGGGTGATGATTTTGTCATCAACCCGACCTACAAGGAAATTGAGGAAGGGGATCTGGATCTGGTGGTGGCTGGCTCTCCTGAAGGGGTAATTATGGTGGAAGCGGGAGCCAATCAGTTGCCGGAACAGGACATGATCGAAGCGATCGATTTTGGCTACGAAGCCGTGCGTGACTTAATCCAGGCTCAACGGGAGATCCTAGCTGAGTTAGGGATAGAGCTGGTGCAGGAAGCGCCCCCAGAAGTAGACAAAACTCTGGAAAACTTCATTCGCGATCGGGTCACCGCCCCTATCAAAGAAATCCTGGGTCGATTCGAGAAGGACAAGCACGTCCGGGATGCAGCCCTGGACGAAGTGAAGGAGTCGGTGAAAGTGGCCATTGAGGCACTGCCCGACGACGACCCAGTGAAAGTAGCAGCCTCTGCAGACGAAAAAGCGTTAAGCAATATCTTTAAAGAGGTCACCAAATTCCTGATGCGCCGCCAGGTGATTGAAGATGGCGTGCGGGTGGATGGTCGCAAACTAGATGAAGTGCGGCCTATTTCCTGCAAAACGGGAATTCTACCGCCCCGCGTGCATGGCAATGCGCTGTTTAATCGGGGACAAACGCAAGTCTTGTCTGTGGCTACCCTGGGAACACCGGGGGATGCCCAAGAACTAGATGACTTGCATCCGGATGAGCAAAAGCGGTATTTGCATCATTACAATATGCCACCCTACTCGGTGGGAGAAACGAAGCCGATGCGATCGCCCGGACGACGGGAAATTGGTCACGGTGCATTAGCGGAACGGGCTTTGATTCCGGTGCTACCGCCCAAGGAAGAATTTCCTTATGTGATTCGGGTTGTTTCCGAAGTGCTGTCCTCCAATGGCTCTACTTCAATGGGTTCGGTGTGCGGTTCTACCCTGGCCCTGATGGATGCTGGAGTTCCCATTACCAAACCGGTTAGCGGTGCAGCAATGGGGCTGATCAAGGAAGGCGAGGAAATTCGCATTCTGACCGACATTCAGGGCATTGAAGACTTCCTGGGCGATATGGACTTCAAAGTGGCAGGAACCGAAAGCGGGATTACGGCTCTGCAGCTGGATATGAAGATCAACGGCTTACCGATGGATGTCATCGCCAAAGCCATCCAGCAAGCCAAACCTGCCCGTCTGCATATTCTCAGCAAGATGCTGGAGGCGATCAACAAACCACGCACCGAACTGTCTCCTTATGCCCCCCGGTTGATGACCATCAAGATCGACCCCGAATTAATCGGGATGATCATCGGCCCGGGCGGTAAGACGATTAAGGGCATTACCGAGGAAACCGGAGCCAAAATCGACATTGAAGATGACGGCACCGTGACGATCTCGGCAGTGGATGGCGACAAAGCGAAACGGGCGAAAGGCATTATCCAGGGCATGACCCGCAAGCTCAATGCTGGCGATGTGTATGCCGGACGGGTGACACGGATTATTCCGATCGGTGCCTTTGTGGAATTCCTCCCAGGTAAGGAAGGCATGATCCACATTTCTCAACTGGCAGACTACCGGGTTGGCAAAGTTGAGGATGAAGTCTCCGTCGGCGATGAGGTAATCGTCAAAGTACGAGAGATTGACAGCCGCGGTCGAATTAACCTGACCCGTCTGGGCATCCACCCCGATGAAGCGGCTGCAGCACGGGAAGCCGCTGCTCTCAAGTAGTCAGTTGGCGGTATTTCGTAGAGACGTTCCGCCGGAACGTCTCTACAAACTAATTGCCGTAGTGCTGTCGGTAGTAGTTTTCAAAAAAGCCGAAGGGCAGGTTGTCCGACTGAGGAACTCGCTTCACTTCTTCCATAGGTTTTTGCTTCTGGACTTTTGGCATAGAGGTTTGTATAGTTGCCTGCTGCGCCATTTCTACAGACTTCGATTCAGTAGAGTTGTCTATGTGAATAGTGGGATGGACTCGTTCCGGCAGCAGTTCTGGACGGATCGCTTTAGCACCAGGAGCAACTAGAGCAGACAGAACCAACGTGGATAATACTGCACTCATTAAACGTTTCATGATCAATTCCTTGGGCGAAGGGGAAACACTGAGTACCTTCACTTGATCTCTAGAATCGCCGTTGCTGCTGAATCTCTCCTGACAACAAGCTGAGCAAATTGCCGGAATTAGCTGAGTAAAGGATTAATTGGTAGTGTAGGGAAGCAACGGATCTTGCAGCAGCAGATTGGTCAGGCTTGCAGGATCAGGATTCTTAAACTGACTGATATCGGAGTGAGATTCCAGGTAGTCCAGCAGATTCAAGAAGTCAGCTTTTGGCGCACATTTTCCACCGATCGGCGTAAAGGCCAGTTCTGCGGGTTCACCGCTGTAAATGTGATAGCCCCAATAAAAGAGTTGCTTACTGTTGCGGATAGACACTTCATCAGAATCAATAAAGTGAAAGCGATCGTCTAATTCTGATAATCGGGCAAAATATTTTTTATATTGCTCTTTTAAGACCCTGGCTTTGTGGGCTTCATCTTTAAAGTAGTTATTAATTAAGACAAAAACATAAGCATCTTTATTCACACTGCGAATGGCTTTCAATGTGTTCTTAATCACATAACCATTCTTGTTTAATCCTAGTGGATTGAGAGTGGTTAGAATCAGGCAATAAGATAGTTTAGCTAATAGATCTATAGGATTTTCCTCAAATACAGGGGAACAGTCACAAACGGCCATTCGAATATCAGCGGGAGGGTTACTGGCATCCCATTCATCCAGACTAAATACTTTTACTGTATGATCTGGTTCATCTCCTACCCCTGGTAAAATTACGCCTTGATCCAGCAAAGTTGTTAAGTTCTTTTGTGGATCTAAATCAATAATGGCAACGTTGTAGCCTGAAAGCGCGATCGCCCCCGCTAGATGAGCGCTAATTGTCGTTTTACCCACCCCACCTTTGCAGGTAAACACACCAACATAAACCAGTTTTTGCGGTAGACGATCCTGTGGCCGATCAGCAAATCGAATCCAATGCACCAGATCTTCTTTAATGATAGCCAACTTCACTTTTTGACTATTTACATTCGAAAAGTAAGTTAGTGCATTAGGAGTAAATCCATTAGATGAAACCAGTAATCCTCTGGTAAAACGACGGGCAGCAGGTAGATAAAAGAAGTTTAAAAAACGTTCTACATGGGGTACTTTAACCGGAAATTTATGAGTTTTTACTTGCACCGCGATCACTTCCTTCCCCTTAACCGCTTCAAAGTTATAGCCATTGGTATTTGGGGGGGTGGCATCACAGTCCAACCAGCTTTTGTTAACTGGTTAATTATGGTTTGTTCAGTAGTTCGGGAGCCATTATTAGCCATGCGTGGGTGCCCCTGAAGTTGAAAGAAGGCTATCCGATAAAGTTTAATTCTGCCAAAGAACGTGGACTCAAATATGATCTTCGTACACTAAAAGCCAGGTTTCTCTTGTTCTGTTAACTTTCTTTACAGAGTATTCCTGATCAACAGAGACGAAGGACAAAGGATAATTTCATCTAAACTAAGGCCAGCTAGAGAATGATCGTTTTTCTATAAGAGAAACTACGGTTCTGGACTTGGAAAAGGTTTACACCTTTTTTTCATCTTGCCCCTTGGTGTCTATATATTTAAGATTGATTCCTGCGTGTTTAAGAGGATGTTTTAAAAGCCAGGCTCTTTTTCACTCTGAAGTCGCGGCTATACCGAGAAAACCTGCCGACGCAGGTTACTGAAAACCTGGATTTTATTGAGTCTGCGCCGGCAGACTGGGTAAGTGTAGTCGCGGTTTTAACCGCCAGATACTTTTCAAACGCCCTCCAAAATTGATTCCTGCATCAGGGAAGGCTAGTCTAAGAAACCTGTGCCTATTTGTGTAAAACTCATGACCGATTTACCTATCTCTCCAGGCTCCAGCACGATCGCGAACAAACTGCCCTCCCAACGCTGGCAAATTGCTGCGGCTCAACCGGAACTAGCTCAGTCTATTGCCGCAGCTCTGGAGTTGTCGCCCCTGATGGCACAGGTTCTGTTGAATCGTGATCTGACTGACCTGGAGCAGATTCAGGCATTTCTCAATCCAGAAAGTCTGCCCCTTCCCTCTCCTCTGGCTGAATTCTCAGATTTGCCCCTCAGCCTGGAACTGCTGATTAACGCTATTAATACCCGCCAGCGGATGGCCATCTGTGGCGACTACGATGCCGATGGGATGACCAGCACTGCCCTGCTGATGCGAGCATTACGTGCTCTAGGAGCACGGGTAGATTACGCGATTCCTAGTCGGATGGCGGAAGGGTACGGCATTAACCAGCGGATCGTGGATGAGTTCTATGCAGAAGGGGTGGGGCTGATTCTCACAGTGGACAATGGCATTGCAGCTCACGAACCGATCGCCCGTGCACGGGAACTAGGTCTGTCCGTGATCATTACTGACCACCACGACTTGCCGCCCACCCTGCCGGATGCCAACGCGATTCTGAACCCCAAACGGTTAGCCGAAACTTCCCCCTATCGTGGACTGGCCGGAGTAGGAGTAGCCTACATTCTGGCGAAATCTCTGGCCCAAAGTATGGGCAGTTCCCTGGAACTGGGTGATTCCCTATTAGAATTGTTTACCCTGGGGACGATCGCCGACCTGGCTCCCCTGACGGGCGTGAATCGGCGCTGGGTAAAACAGGGATTACAGCTATTAGCAAAATCGAAACTGACTGGAGTTCAGGCTCTAATTCAAGTCTCTGGGCTGAGTGGCGAGAAAGATTTGAAGCCAGAAGCGATCGGCTTTCGGCTTGGTCCCCGCATTAATGCTGTTGGCCGTCTCGCCGATCCGCAAATTGTGATCGAGTTATTGACCACCGATGATATGGGAACGGCCCTGGAACGGGCTATGCAATGTGAGCAAATTAACCAACAACGGCAGCGGCTGTGTGAAGAGATTGAACAGGAAGCCGTAGCCATTTGCGAAAGTGGAGAGTTGAATATCCAGCGAGATCGGGTTCTGGTGGTGGTGCAACCGAGCTGGCATCACGGTGTCATTGGGATTGTCGCTTCCCGCCTGGTGGAACGCTATGGTGTGCCCGTTTTCATCGGCACCTACGAGGATGAGGAACAGCGGCACATTCGCGGTTCAGCCCGCAGCATTCCCGAATTTCACGTCTTTGAAGCTCTGGAATTTTGCCAAGACCTGCTGGAAAAGCATGGCGGACACCGGGCTGCCGGGGGCTTTTCCTTAAAGGCTGAGAATCTGGACGCCCTGCGATCGCGCCTCAGTGAATTCGCTTGTCAGTGCCTGCAACCAGAACACCTCAAACCGCTGGTGAAAATCGATGCGGAAGCCTCTTTAAGTCAGATTGACTTTGCCCTGTATCGTCAGATGGAAGCCCTGCAACCCTGTGGCGTAGAGAACCCGGAGGCCACCTTCTGGTCAAGCCAGGTGCGGATCCATGAACAGAAGCGAATCGGTAAAGGACACCTGAAATTAACAGTAAGTCAGGATCAGGGAGACGCAACCGAACAACCACCCCGTCGCTTTTGTGCGATCGCGTGGCGCTGGGGAGACTATTACCCTCTACCTCCCGTTCTGGATCTGGCATATCGGCTGCGTACTAATGAATGGAATGGTGAAATTTCCCTGCAACTGGAACTGGTGGGCAGCCGTCCTGTCGCTGTTACCAATTCCCCAACTCCCGACCCGCCCACAACCTTTGTGCATGAGGAACGCAGTTATGCCTGTAAGCTGGTAGAAGCAGCAACCGGAAAAGAACTGCGAATTCGCAATGCTCAAGGCCAGGTATTGACAATTCAACAGGGGCAGCGCTGGGGATGGTTAACGAAAGGCCCTGGCGATCGCGTCCAGGTGGATGTATCTCAGCCCTATTATTTCAACCTGATTAAAGCGGCACTGATAGCTCTGGAGCAAGAGGGGAACCAGGGATCGGGAGTCGAGGATCAGAGATGGGGGTAGAGACCCGACTCATCGTGTCTGTATGGGGGATGATTGGAGAGAACAGGTGAGGCGGATGATGGTGGGATGGGTTCTGGGATCGCTGCTGCTCATGTACCTGGTACTGGGTGGAGTGGCCTTCTTTTTTTCTGAACAAGCGATTTTTCAGCCGCCAGCCGCCAGCTATCAGGACAATGGTGAGGTTGTGAAATTGACGACCCGCGACGGGGAAAAAATCTCTGCACTCTACTTTGCCAATTCCCAGGCAACTTACACGATCCTATACAGCCACGGAAATGGTACTGATTTAGGCTACATACGCCCCTTATTGATCGCCCTGCAGCAGCTTGGATTTTCAGTGTTTGCCTACGATTACCGGGGCTATGGCACCAGCGACGGCACTCCTTCCGAACACAAGACCTACGAGGATATTGCAGCCGCTTATCAGTACTTAACGGAGGTGCTACGAGTTCCTGCAAAGCGAATCATTTTGTATGGTCATTCTGTCGGAAGCGGCCCCAGCATCGATTTGGCAACTCGTGAGCCAGTGGCCGGGGTGATCCTGGAAGGTGCTTTTACCAGTACGTTTCGGGTGGTCACGCAAATTGCCGTGCTGCCCTTCGATCGCTTTGATAACCTGAGTAAAATCCGGGCTGTGCGATCGCCCATCCTGGTAATACACGGCACCGACGATCGAGTCATTCCCTTCAGTCACGCCAGGCAATTGTACGAGCAGGCTAACCAACCCAAACAGTTTGTCGCGATCGCCGGAGCCGACCACAACAACCTGATGGAAGTCGCAGGTCTGAAGTATCAGGATGTCTTGATTGAATTTGTGCAACTCATCGAACAGACTCAGTGGTTCAAAAACAATGCAAAAAAAAGTCCGGCGTGAACCGGACTTGTCGCTACTCTCTCATACTTGAAAAATTTGATACGTTACAGATCGCCGCCGCGTGCTGCCAGCAGAAAAATCACGGCAGGACCAGCAATCACAATTGCTGCTAACATAGTAAGCTGCGCGATCGCTTCCCAATTAATGCCACCAAAAATATCAGTAATAAATCCCATCTTTCCTCCCACGACATGAGTTACATCGGCAACTCATCAAAAAACGTAATGTTTCTGTAACGACTATTTATCTTAACTGGGAACGTCTTTCCTTCTAATGAACTTAACAAAAGTATAAAAAGTTTTTTCTATGGGTACATGGCGCTGCATAAACCACTGTGGGGCTTGCTGTCAACTGGATCCGGATGATCGTCCAGAATTGGCAGACTACCTCACTCCGGAGGAACTGGAACTGTATCTCAGCATGGTCGGGGAGGGAGGATGGTGCATCAACTTTGACCACGCCACTCGCGAATGCAAGATCTACGCCAATCGCCCTCGCTTCTGTCGGGTAGAGCCAGACGTTTTTCATGATCTGTATGGCATTGAAGCAGACGAGTTAAATGACTTTGCCATTGAGTGCTGTCGCCAACAAATTGAAGGGGTACATGGCGATCTCAGCCTAGAAATGCTGCGGTTTAATCGGGAAGTGGGATTTTGAGAGGCAAGAGGAAACGGGAGATCGGAAAAAGGGAGGCAAGAAGGAAAAAGAAAATATCAAATATCTACTTTCAAAAAAGGGGATTCTGATAGATAATGAAAGGATTATGAAAACCTTTGAGGTAGACCCGATCGTGGAACGTTCGCCATCCTTACTTCAACCCGTAACCTTGAAGAGAAACATTGAGATGGAACCGGATCCTGCTCAATCGCTGGAAATTTTCATTCAGGACGACTTAGTTCCAGCGATCGCAGTTCCTGAGGCTGAATCCCCTCCTCAACCAGAAGTAGGGCATTCTTTCTGGAAGGTTTTTACTACCACTTTCGTCACCATCTTTTTGGCCGAACTGGGCGACAAAACCCAAATGGCTACCCTGCTGATGAGTGCAGAGTCCCACCAACCCTGGCTGATCTTTGCAGGTGCAGGTACCGCCTTAATTGCTACCACTCTACTGGGCGTTCTAGTGGGTCGCTGGCTCTCCACCCGCCTCTCTCCCCGTACCCTCGATGTTTCTGCTGGAGTTCTGTTACTGCTAATTGCAGCCTGGTTAATTTGGGATGTGCTGGGGTGAAAGTGTTAAGTCTTAATTTCTAAGCTCAATTTAACACTCAAAGCTTAACATTCAAAACTCGCCCAATTCTTAACTCTTAACTTTTAACTCTTAACTCCCTATGGACTGGCATTTGATTGGATTGAGCTTCGTAACAGTATTTATTTCTGAATTAGGAGATAAAAGCCAATTGGCCGCGATCGCCCTTAGTGGTGGTTCCAAATCTCCTCAAGCAGTCTTTTTAGGAGCGACCGCAGCCCTTCTGTTAGCCAGCTTTCTGGGAGTAATTGTGGGTGAGGGAACGGCTTACTTTCTACCAGAACAGTTGATTAAAATTGCCGCTGCGATCGGTTTTGCTGCATTAGGAATACGTCTACTCTTGCCTAATTTAAACAACGCTGAGGACGTTTAGAAGCTTACAGGTTGTTTGAAAAGCCCCAATTGACCGTTCGGAAAGGGCAAACGGTTGTCTGAACAGGAAGTAAGATCTAGGCGATAGAAGCGCTTACTAACCAAAAATCAGTTATGCAAACACGAGAATTGGGGACATCAGGAATTCAGATCACGCCCATCATTACCGGCACCTGGCAGGCTGGTAAAGCCATGTGGGCAGGCATTGAAGATACCGATACAATCGCCGCCATTCGCGCCGCCTTCGATGCCGGAATTACCACCGTTGATACCGCTGAAGTTTATGGTTCAGGACACTCTGAACGGATTGTCGCAGAAGCATTAGCCGATGTGCGCGATCGTGTGGTTTACATGACCAAAGTTTTTTCCAATCACCTGAAGTACGATCAGGTGATCGCGGCCTGTGAAGGCTCTTTGAAAAACCTGAAAACCGATTATATCGACGTGTATCAGATTCACTGGCCTGCGGGCACCTATGGCAGTGAAAAGGTGCCGATCGAGGAAACCATGCATGCCCTAAATGATCTGAAGCAGCAGGGAAAAATTCGGGCAATCGGCGTATCCAACTTTTCTCGCACTCAATTAGAAGAAGCTTCACAATTTGGCCGAATTGACAGCTTGCAACCTCCCTACTCCTTGTTCTGGAGACATGTCGAACAGGATGCCATGCCCTACTGCGTCGAGCACCAGATTTCCATCCTGGCTTATTCACCACTGGCCCAAGGACTGCTCACCGGGAAGTTTAAACCCGGACACCAGTTTGATCCCGCCGACCACCGGGCCAAAAATAAATTATTTCAGGGAGAAAATTTTGTCCGGGCACAGGCTGCTCTGAACAAGTTAAGACCGATTGCCGAGCGTCATCACATTTCTCTGGCCAATCTGGCGATCGCGTGGCTGATTGCCCAACCACAAACCAATGCGATTACGGGTGTTCGTCATGCCGATCAGGCGACTGAAAATGCCAGAGCGGCTGAGGTGCAGTTATCCCAGGCAGAATTGGCGGAAATTGACGCGATCGGTCGCACGGTCACCGATCATCTGGATAGCAACCCCGTCCTGTGGAACTGGTAATCAATGCCAATCCTACTGAAGGTCGGCAGGCTTTAAGTCGGGAATGGGTGTAACCATTACCTTATCAACGCGGTTGCCATCCATATCCACAATTTCAAAGCGGAAGCCGATCGCGTCAAAATGTTCTCCAGACGTAGGCACCCGTCCTAAAACATGCATGGCAAAGCCACCCAGAGTTTGGTAGTAGCCCTCGTCCTCGCTGGGCAAATTGTCTAGTTGCAGAACTTCTTTCAATGTATCGACCGACAACATACCATCCAGCAACCAGGAACCATCGTCTCGTTTAATTACCAACGGTTCATTCAAGTCTTCCAGAGATGGCAGTTCACCAATCACCGCTTCCGATACATCATTTAATGTGACTAATCCTTCCAATCCACCATACTCATCGGCAATTAAGGCGATATGATTTCTCGATTCTTTAAACAATTCCAGCACTTTCAATGCCCGAATGCTCTCCGGCACAAACAAAGGAGAACGCATCACCTGCCGCAGGTTCACAACCTCTCCAGTCATAAAAGCGGGCAGTAAATCCTTAAGGCTGACAATGCCCACACACTCGTCAAGACTACCCCGCCCCACTGGAAAGTAAGAATGCGGATTGGCCAGCATCACACTTTTATTTAGTTCCCAGGGGGCATCCACGTCTAGCCAGACAATATCGGTGCGCGGAGTCATGAGTGCGGTAACGGAGCGATCGCCCAACCGAAACACCCGCGATACCATTTCCTGCTCTGCTTCCTCAAACATGCCTGCCTGAGTCCCCTGTTTAATCAACACCTTAATTTCCTCCTCTGTCACTCCAGGATCCTCTGTCACCTGAATACCCAATAATTTCAATAACCCATCGGTTGAAGAACTGAGGAGATTCACCACTGGAGCCGTTAGTTTTGCCAGCCAATGCATTGGATATGCCACTGAACAGGCAATTTCCTCTGGATTATTTAAAGCAATACGTTTTGGAACCAGCTCTCCAATTACCAGAGATAGATAAGTGATAAAAGTGACAACGATCAGAATACTCAATGGCTCACTATAACGAACCAATCCAGGAATCTTTATCAGTATTCCTTCTAAGCGTCTGGAAAGTGTTGCTCCACCCACTGCACCACTCAAAATACCAATCAATGTAATTCCAATTTGTACACTGGATAAAAAACTATTCGGCGAATTCGCTAACCTGAGAGCCATCTGTGCTTTTTTATTTCCCCGGTTGGTCAGGTGTTCTAACCGAACTTTACGGGCTGACACCACAGCAATTTCTGAGCCTGAAAATACTCCATTGGCAATCGTTAGTAAAAAAATAAACAACAACTCAAAGGCCACAGAAGACATGCTTGGATGTTTCTCCTTCAAAAGGACGATCGTTGTCGATCGCCATCAACAGTACTTTAACTATAGCCGTCCGGCATCACTTCTGAGGCAGTGGAAAATAGGGGTAGATAGATCCGTGCACGGTGTATTCATCAATAGCATCGGCAAATTTTGTCGGGAAATCCGATTGCCAATGACGCAAAATTAATCACCAATATTTCATTGGTAGCCATTCTGGTTCTGAAACAACTTCTACCTTTGCAATTCCGCAATTACGGGTTGATGCATCGCAATAACTTTATCCTGAACTATAATCAGGCTCAACGAGAGAATCCAAATTGGCTCGAATCAGTGAAAACCCAGGGAACTAAATTAAGTCATCTATTCCTTCTGGTTAACTTGCGAGGAATTCGAACGTGCCGTACTCTCCCCGAAATTTGACGAAAACTTCGGCTGTTACATCAGTACTGTCACTGGAGATAGGGGTAAAAATTATTTTTATGTCGGTATAAAATCACTCGAACAGCACATCTAATAAACAAAGGAGGATAAGAGTTAGGCATAGGAATCCACACCCAACTTTTATCCTCCTGGCGACTGAAGTCGCGGCTGTACTGAGAAAACCTGCCGACGCAGATTACTGAAACCTCGATTTTATTGAGTCTGCGTCGGCAGACTAGGTGAGTGTAGTTGCAGTTTTAACCGCCGAATACGTTTCAAACACTTGCTCAGCGCACTAGCTAGCCAGATACTCCCGCACCCGCGCTTTGCGGCGACGGAGGTGATCCAGAGCTTGCCGTTCCAGTTGACGAACCCGTTCCCGGCTAATGTTCATGCGTTCGCCAACCTTAGCCAGGGAGAGCTCGTGGCCGTCTTCCAGACCGAAGCGGAGGGAAATGACTTCCCGTTGTTGGGGAGTCAAGTCAGCCAGCAGAGTTTCCAGATCCTGACGCAGGGATTCTTGCGCCATGAAGTTTTCTGGGGAAGGGCCATCGTCTTCCAGCAGGTCTTGCAACTCGGTGTCCTGGTTATCACCCACGCGGAGATCCAGGGACACGGGTTGCCGTGCGATCGTCAGGAACTCCCGAATTTGGGCGGGTTCTAATTCCAGGGCTTCGGCAATTTCCACGGCAGTTGCGGCCCGCCCGAGTTTCTGGGACAATTCCCGCTGAACCTTCTTAATCTTGTTCAGCTTCTCGGTAATGTGGATAGGCAGGCGAATGGTTCGAGCCTGTTGCGCGATCGCTCGCGTGATGGCTTGGCGAATCCACCAGTACGCATAGGTCGAGAACTTGTAGCCACGGGTGGGGTCGAATTTCTCAACGCCCCGCTCCAGGCCCATTGTTCCTTCCTGAATCAGATCCAGGAATTCGAGATTCCGCTTCTGATACTTCTTGGCGATCGACACCACCAGGCGCAAATTCGCTTCGATCATCTTCTGCTTGGCACGATGGCCACGTTGCATAATACTCTTCAACTCCGCCTC
>NZ_JBRAGO010000044.1:0-34943 GCF_052746595.1 Leptodesmis sp. | reverse complement strand
GTCCTCATCCCTGATGACTCCAAAAGCATGATCAGCCCGTCTTTCCAAAGTTTCATAGAGAGCGGCAGCAAGAAGAGCGATGGCTTGCCTACGCATACCAATAACGGCAGCATACATGATCATTGCCATGAAGTCTTCGGTTGGGATCAAATTTCCTTCAATGAACCCCTGTCCCTGAAACTCAACAATATCTCCTTTAAACCCATAGCCTTTTAGCCTACTGAGAGCATTACCCTCGGTACGCAAAGTGTCGCTTAACCACCCTTCATTAAAACCAACTGCTTTACTCGCTTGGCGCATTGACCAGTGATATTCCCCATCCCCATCCATATACACAGGAATTGGAATGCCACCGATTGTAATATCCTTACTTTCCACACGTTCAATCCTTTTTTCTTGAGACATAAGCAGATCTCCAATGAGTTGAATGTGCACCATGAGATTAAACCTTTGGAGCGTGTGTACTATTTCGCCATGAGTTTAACCCAATGGCAACATTTTTTAGGGAAGAAGCAAATACAATCGTGGGCTAAATCAATATGAGCGAGACCGTCTACATTGAAAGCAGTATCTTGGGTTATCTCACAGCCAGATCAACGAAAGACTTGATCCTGGCTGCAAATATCGAAATAACAAAGGATTGGTGGGAGTCTCGTCGAAACGCTTTCACTCTTTACACTTCAGAGCTGTTCTAGACGAAGTGGCACAAGGGGATACAGAGATTGCCGCTCAACGCCTGGAGATCCTGCGTGATTTTCCCTTACTAGCCCTGAACCAAAAAGTACAAGATTTAGCCACACTACTTCTTGCTCGAAGTAGTCTTCCTCCAAAGGCGAAGGTGGACGCGATTCACATTGCCGCTGCTACCATATACACGGCATGGATTATCTGCTAACGTGGAATTGCAAACATATTGCTAATGCTCAAATCCAGAGAAAATTGGCGAAGATTAGTCTCGATTTCGGGTATGTGTTGCCTATCCTTTGTACACCTAACGAACTAATGGGAGATTAGGTTATGTGGACAGATGAGATTGTTGAAGAGATCCACCGAATCCGCGAAGAGTATGCCAAGTCCTTCAACTACGATCTTGATGCCATCTTCACAGACCTACGCAAAAAGGAAGCAGCGAGCGGTAGGAAAATTGTGAATTTAGCGCGTAAGCCCGATTTGACAACCCGTTGGAGCGAACCAGCGAAAAATCTTGGTGAAGATGCAAAGGATACTAGCCGTCGCTTAACTTAGCTGTTAGACCACGTGGCGCGTAACGCAATTGAGCAACAGCGTGAAGAAGTTGTCACCCTATCGCAAGTGCAACACCCCTACATCAGGCTCCTCCGCTGACTCCTCATCCTCCCCATCTCCCTGTCTTCCTCACCCATCCACTCACCCACTCACCTACCCATCCACCTCTCCTCACACCTTGCCTTTCTAGAACACTTGCACTAAAGTATCGATTAATATGAAGGGATAGCAAGATTTCTGTGCGATCGCAGATAGAGCGGTTACACTAGCACTGATTTTTCTCTTTTTCTCTGGGTAGCCAGTGTTTATTAAGCGCCTGGAATTGTCCAACTTCAAATCCTTTGGCGGCAAAGTGACAGTTCCCCTGCTGCCGGGGTTTACTGTCATTTCAGGGCCAAACGGATCGGGTAAATCTAATTTGATTGACGCGCTCCTGTTCTGCCTGGGGTTGGCCGGGTCGAAGGGAATGCGAGCCGAACGACTCCCCGATCTGGTAAACCACACACAAAGCAGCAAGAATCGTTCCACTGTAGAAGCCAGTGTTACTGTCACCTTTGACCTGACAGATGAATTGCCATCTTTGGAAGATGAGATTGAGCAGGCGGTCAGTGAGACTGGCACGATCGCCTTATCTGACCCTCTTGATTCTTTGCCGGAAGATTCTACCGAAGCAGCTAACAGCAACCATCATGCTAATGGATCTGAAGGAACAGATAGCGATCCAATAGCAAACGGGATGCGGGAATGGAGCGTCACGCGAAAACTGCGAGTGACTCAGCAGGGCACCTATACCTCCAACTACTACATCAACGGCGAGTCCTGTACCCTCACGGAACTGCATGAAGCCCTGAATCGACTGCGTATCTATCCCGAAGGTTACAACGTGGTGTTGCAGGGGGATGTCACCCGCATCATTTCCATGAACCCACGGGAACGGCGAGAAATTATTGATGAACTAGCCGGAGTTGCCACCTTCGATCGCAAAATCTCCCAGGCAAAAGATAAGTTGGATGCAGTCAAAGATCGGGAAGACAAATACCACATCGTCGAACGGGAACTGATTGAACAACGCGATCGGCTTGCTCAAGATCGGGTCAAGGCCGAGAAATACCAGAAATTGCGGCTAGAACTGCAAACGAAGGAGCAATGGGAAGCGGTCATCCAGTATCGACAGGCCGTGCAGGTGGTACAGCAGTTACAGCAGCAGATTACCAGTGATGATCAGGCGATCGATCGCTTAACCCAGCAATTGACCACTTTGGCAAGTGAAATTCAGCAATCCACCACCGAACTGGAACAACTAAATATCCGGGTGAAAGCCCTGGGTGAAGAAGAACTGCTAGCCCTGCAAGCCACTCTTGCCACCCGTGAAGCCGAACTGCGGCAGATCCAGCGTCAGGAACAGGATCTGCAATCTGCTCAACGGGATCTGGAAACAAATCTCAGCCGGACTCAGCAAGAATTGCAAGAGCAACAGCAGCAGTTGGAGGCCCTCAGCCAGGAGAAGCAACAACTAGAGGCTGAGGAATTGCTGATACTGAAACAGGAACGGGATCAGGCCCGCCAGCAACTGGAACGGAGCCGGGAAGCCGCCAATGCCTCTGCTGCCAGTGCTGAAGCCTGGGTACAGGAACAAACCACCTTACGCCGTCAGGTTGACGAGATTTTGGGCATCCTGGAACCGCAGCGAACGGAGCAGGCCCAACTACGGGAGCGGATTCACCGCCTGGAACGCCAGCTTCAAGAGCAAACCGATTCCCGTCAGACCTTGCAGCAAAAACTCACGGAGAAACAAGCTCAACAAGGGGAGCTTCAGAATCAACTGATGGCCTCTCAGCAGCAGGTTCAAGATCTGGCCAAGTCCCTGGGGGCAGCGGAACAAGAACTACAAATCCAGCAAGAAACCCAGACTCGTCTGTTACAGGAGCAGCGGGATAAGCAACGGCGGCTCGATCAGTTGGAAGCCCAAACTCAGGCGATGCAAGAAGCTCAGGGAACTCATGCTACCCAACTGATCCTGCAAATGAACCTGCCGGGAGTCTGCGGCCTGGTGGCTCAACTGGGACGGGTGGAACCTCGCTATCAGTTGGCCCTGGAAACCGCTGCTGGAGGACGCTTGGGCAATCTGGTGGTGGAAGACGACGGAGTAGCCGCTGCCGCGATCGAACTTCTGAAACAACGCAAAGCCGGACGAGCCACCTTCCTGCCCCTGAATAAAATTCAATCTGGCCGTATCCCCTCGCAAGGAACCCTGCGATCGCTCCCCGGTTGCATTGGTTATGCCTTTGATTTAATCGAATTCGACGATCGCTACCGGGATGTGTTTGCCTACGTCTTTGGCTCCACAGTCGTCTTTGAAACCCTCAGTGAGGCCCGTCGTCATTTGGGTGAGTACCGGATGGTTACGCTAGAAGGAGAACTGCTGGAAACATCAGGAGCGATGACCGGGGGCAGTACCAGCACGCGATCTTCCCTTCACTTTGGCCGCATGGATGCCGCAGAATCTGATGAAGTTAGGGCGTTACGCGATCGCCTGCAGGAAATCGATCGCATCCTGACCCACTGCGAAAACAGTATCTTCCGGGCCACCAATCTCGTCAAAGAACGAACGCAGGAACTGATGGAATTGCGCCAGCAACATTGGGAACAGCAACTGCAGCTAGATCAGTTAACGGCTGAATTGCAGACTCTCAATACCTCCCTCACCCAATTGACGGCTCAACTGGAGCAGAATACTCAAGAACTGGCAACCTCGCAAACCCGCCTGCAAATTCTAGAAGTTGAAATCCCTACTCAAGAGGAGCAACTGCACCACCTGCGGCAGACCCTCAGCGAATTGGAACAATCCCATACTCATAGCGAATGGCAGCAGATACAGGCCGTTCTGCGATCGCAGGAAGCTGACCTGAACCAGAAAGAACTCGCCCTGCGAACCGTAGAACAGCAGATTCAGGATTTAGACAACCAGCGCCAACGCTTAGGTGAAAAAATCCAGCAATGGCAGGAACGCCTGCAAGACTACCGCACTCAACAAACCACTTACCTCCAACAGCACTCAGCACTCAGCACTCAGCACTCAGCACTCGACAACCAAATCACCGACACCCGCTCCGCCCTAATGGAACTGGAAAAACGGCTAGGCACTGAGAAACAGCAGCGCGATCGCATCGAGCGGCAACTGCGGGAACAGCAACTACAACAGCAACAACACGAATGGGAGCGGCAAAAAGTCCAGGAAACTCAGCAATCCCGCCGCGAACAACTCACTGCCTTACAGGAACAGGTGCAAACCCGGCACGCCGAACTCCCCGATCCCCTGCCCGAAGTACCGGAGAATATTGGCATTGAGCAGTTGCAGCAAGAATTGCGATCGTTGCAAAAACGCTTGCAGGCGATGGAACCGGTCAACATGCTGGCACTGGAAGAATACGAGCGCACCCAGGCCCGGTTAGACGAACTCAGCGAAAAACTCCGCACCCTGGAAGAAGAACGGACGGAACTTCTGTTACGCATTGAAAATTTCACGACCCTGCGACAACGGGCCTTTAAAGAAGCCTTTGATACCGTCAATGAGAACTTCCAATCCATTTTTGCCACGCTGTCCGATGGGGACGGTCGCCTGCAACTGGATGATCCCCAGAATCCCTTTAACGGCGGACTCAATTTGATTGCCCATCCCAAAGGAAAGCCCGTGCAACGCTTGGCTTCCATGTCAGGGGGAGAAAAATCCCTGACGGCGCTCAGTTTCATCTTTGCCCTGCAGCGGTATCGGCCATCGCCCTTCTACGCCTTTGACGAAGTGGATATGTTTCTCGATGGGGCAAATGTAGAGCGATTAGCTAGAATGATCAAACAGCAATCGCAGCAGGCGCAATTTATTGTCGTTAGCCTACGCCGACCAATGATTGAATCCGCCCAACGCCAGATTGGTGTCACGCAAGCTCGGGGTGCATTTACTCAGGTGCTGGGAATTAATCTGGTATCTCAAAGCGCCTCAATGTGATTTGATAGCATCAGCAACGAATTGGAATTGTGAATCAGGATTCGGGACATAATGGCATCTGAAGAAATCCGCCTCCGCTCTGACCTTTTAGGCACACTGGTTGTCACTCGCAACACTGGCAAAAAACTGGGAGTGGTAAGCCAGCTATGGGTCGATGTTGACCAGCAAAAAGTTGTTGCCCTCAGCCTGCGCCCGAATCTGCTCTATGGCACTCCTCAGCCGATGTTATTGAGCAGCATCCAACAAATTGGGGATGTGATCCTGGTGAATGATGAAGATGTCATTGAAGACATCGATACTGAGTCCTACAGCAGCTTGATTAACTGCGAAGTGATCACTGAAACAGGCGATCTATTAGGGAAAGTCCGGGGGTTCAAGTTTGATGTTGATGATGGTCGGATTGTCTCCCTGATTATTGCTTCCCTGGGTATTCCCCTGATTCCCGATCAGGTGGTCAGCACCTATGAACTGCCGATCGAAGAAATTGTCAGCAGTGGCCCCGATCGCCTGATCGTCTTTGAAGGGGCTGAAGAACGCATGGTGCAGTTGTCTGTAGGTATACTGGAGCGGCTGGGCCTGGGTCGAGCACCCTGGGAGCGGGAAGAGGATATCGGGTACACGGTTCCTACCCGTGCTGAAAATCAACTCCCCACCGGCCTGCGTACCCCAGTCAACACACCCATCCGCCAGCGGGAACCCGTCGTTGAGCAAACCTGGGACGAAGATAACTGGGGCGAACCAGAACCCCAACAACTCCGGCAACAGGAACGGCTTGCTGAACCCCTGTATTACGACCAGGAAGAAGATAACTGGAGCGAGGCTACAGCCCGCGATCGCTACCAGGAATATCCACCAGCAACCTCCCAACCCTACAAACCGGGAGATTACGATGACAATTACGATGACCAGTACGATGATAAGTATGACGATTTAGAGGCAGATGTCTGGGCTGATCAAGAAGCCCGAACCTACAATGCCCCTCGCTTAAACATTCCCGAAAAAACTAAAGCTCCGGAGTACGAGGAAGAAGGGTATTGAGGTAGAAGTCGATATTATCCGATGTGCCCTCAATTATTGATTCAGTAAGATTTCCCCATCGGCGGGCATTCCTGGTTTAGCCAGACCCGTTGGATCAGTGAGTGTTAATCGCACCCCAAACACCTGCTTCACCCGATCTTCCCGAAAACAAATATTTTCAGGAGTGAAAGAAGCTTGCGTGTCGATCGCCGTCACCTTAGCATCCAGTCCTTTTTTCGGGTTTGCATCCAGGAATACTTTGGCAGGTTGCCAACCTTAACCCTGCCGATGTCTCCCTCTAGCACATACCCCCGCAGATAAATCACGTTGGGATCAAGCACCGTCATCAGTGTTTTACCCGTCGTGACCACCTGCCCCGGTTCCACACTGCGGGTCAAGACCACACCAGTTAGGGGACTGGCGACATTTAGATATGCCAATTGGGCGAGAACCTGCTGACGTGCTGCTTGAGCATTTTTAACTTCTGCCTGGGCCGCTGCTAACTGGAAACGGGCCACTTCCAGTTGCTGCTTCAACGTTGCCAATTGGGCATTCCGAATGCTCGGATTCAAACCGCTGGTTCTGGCCTGCAGCGAGTCTCCCTGAGCCGCATTGACCTGGCGTTGAGCGGCTGCCACGGCTGCTTCTCGACTGCGTACCGTAGCTTGAGCGGTTTCATAGGTTGTTTGGGCTTGATCCAACTGCTGCTGAGTAGCGGCTCCCTGGTCAGTTAACTCGGCAAAGCGATCGCGGTTCACAGCCGCCAATTTCAACTCTGCTCTAGCTTGATTTAACTGAGCTTCTGCCTGACCGAGCTGGGCCTGAGCCGCCGCTACATTGGCTTCTGCCTGATAGATCCGGCCCTGAGCATCCCCTACGGATTGCTGCCAGGCCAGTTGCCCTTCTGCAATCTGATGGTTGACCACCTGAATTTGCATTGCTGCTTGCTGGGCCTGCTGCTGAGCCGCATATAACCGGGCGGTTGCTCCCTGCAATTGGGCCTGTAACTCTGCGTCATCCAGCCGCACAATCACCTCGCCCTGGCGCACCTGATCACCCTCTCGCACCGTTACCTGATTGACCCGGCCTCCCACCTTGGCACCAATATCCGTGGGATAACCCTCAATCCGTCCACTTAATTGGATCGCTGTAGAGTTGGGTCGTGCAAGAACATACCAGATGCCAGTTCCAGTCCCCACAACTAGTAGCGCTAACGGGAGCAAAAAGCGTACAGGAGGGCAATTATATAGAACTGTAACAGGAGTTTCAAAGGAGGGTTGCTCCGTACCTTCGGGAGGGGAAAGCGATCAGGCCATAACCAGATTAGACAGTGCAAAATGACTGTGATGCAGCCATCCTAGACCGTCCACTCTAATTCAGCAAGCGTTCTTATTGCATCGAAATGACACAGAAAATGCCAGCTAGCAGAGAGCAAGAGATAATGGGGTGATGAAAGATGCGGAGGGTCATGATGGAGATCTGCCCACTACTTCATCCTACAGAGCCGATCGCCGATGGAGAGTAGGAAGTGGTCATAGGATCGACCCGGCTGATATCATCTTCCACGAAGAGGTTGCTGGTTAAGGAGGAGAGATTGCTGGCGGGTTCAGTATAGTTAATCAAGCGTCTCTTGGCCTTAATCAGTCTTGAAAGTAGCACTGCGCTTTTATACGTTAATAGTTTGGCAGGGCCATATTGGTTGGCCACTTCAGCAGGAATCAAAGCCGTTCTGGATGGTGAACCAACTTGAGGTTGGACGTATTGACCAAAGATAACGCGTGGAATGTCCAGGAACAAAATCATACAGCCCTTAGACCGAATGCTTTCGTCAAACGGATCGGTTGAAAACAGACATCCCGCAAGACTAGAATCGTCATCCTGGAGCAGAGACTCATCATGAAAGCCTTCTGCGATAACGGTTTTGGCGCGTCCGATAAAACGCTAACATCAGCCCTCTCCTGATACACGAACTGCTCAACTACTTAAATCGTTATAGTAAAATAATATACTCATTTCCATTCTCAGAGCTACCCCAACATTAGAAAAACATTCTTAAGGGTGAAAAACCTGGATTTCACCACCATAACTTTATATTCGTTATAAAGAATACAGCCCTAAAAAATAGGGTAAGACTAGCCTGCCCCAACCGAAACTCAAAAGTTTTTATACCGATTGGAGAAATGGATTCGACAGATGGTTTTCTGAAACTCAAACAAGGCAGGGATATCAAAATCCAAGATAGTATTATTTCTTGGCTGCCTGCATCTGGTCAAAGAAGGCTCCATCGGCAAAGAACTGCTTCTGAACTTCGCTCCACCCCCCATAGTCTTGCACCGTTCCCAGGGTTTTAACTGGAGGGAACTTACTGGTCAGTTCTTTGTTCTTAGCCACTGACTCATCTATGGGTCGGAATCCAGCTTTCACAAACTCTTCCTGAGCCTCTGGAGTGTACAAGAACTTGACAAATGCTTCCGCAACCTCGCGAGTTCCCCGCTTATCTACATACTTATCCACAACAGTGGCAGGGGTGTCGATCGAAAGATTGACATCGGGAATTGTGTAATTTACCTCTTCACCCTTCTTCTGGGCTAATAACACCTCGTTTTCATAGTTCACCAAAGCATCTCCCTGCCCCTGTTTAATGAAAACATCCGAAGCTTCTCTGGCATCCTTGGCAAGAACTGGAACGTTGTTAAAGGCTGTCGTGACAAACTCTTTCGCCCTGGTTTCATCTCCACCGTTTGTCTTCATGGCATAATTCCACAGCGCCAGGAAGTTCCAGCGGGCAATCCCGGAAGTTTTGGGATCGGCGGTAATCCACTTGACATCGTTGCGGGCCAAATCATCGAAGGACTTGATGTTTTTGGGATTGCCTTCATGAGTGATCAATGCTGCAACCGTCTTGGCTACAGTTCCGTTATTGAGATTTTTCTTTTCCCAATCCTTTTCCACCAATCCCGCCTTGACCAGTTTTTCGGTGTCCAATGCCAGCGCCAGGTGAACCACATCGGCTTCTAACCCATCGATGACAGCACGAGTCTGCGAACCGGAGCCACCATAACTGGTGCTGAATCGCACATTCTGACCTGTTTCCTGCTTCCATTTTTCAACGAATTTAGGAATGATGGCATCATGGGCTCCTTTAGTGACGGCAAATGAAACCAGGGTAATCTCTATGTCTTGCTTCTGATTGGCTCCTGGACTGGAAGTAGACGCAGTTTCCGACCCGCCCGAGCAAGCCGCGATCGCAAATGTCAGTCCGGCCCCGATTAAAAACAAGGATAGAAAGCGCCTCTTTAAACTGAACTTTCCCCCGACGATCGAGGCTTGAATAATTTTCAATGGATACTTGAAGACACGCTGCCAGCCAATCATTAATTAACTTACTCCTAAATGTCAGATTATCTACGATAAACCGATAGGAATATCGAATTTAATCCTGAGCGTAATAATACAATGAAATTCAGAATAATAACAATTAATTCCTCATTCTCTTATCGGGATATAGGATTTCGATAAAGTCTCAGGTTGAAAGATTAAAGCGGCTCGTAATTTGCTATCCTGAGTTATTGGTAGAAAGAAGTGCTGGTGTAGCTCAGCTGGTAGAGCAGCTGATTTGTAATCAGCCGGTCGCAGGTTCGAATCCTGTCACCAGCTTTTAGAAAAATCAAATGCTTCCCTTATGGGATAAGCTTTTCAGGATTGGCTTTCAATCAGTCCTTTTTTGTGTTGGTTCTTTTTGGAGCTTTTTTTGGGGAGTAGTGAATTCACAAGAGAATGAACCGCGCTGTTGCCCATTTTGTTGGTTCGCTCCCTACTGGCTACAGTCTCTGTCAAAAAAGCGATCGCGCTTTCAGTCGTGTCCGTTAAAATCTCAAAGGTGACAACTTTATAACACTGAGTCTATCTGGATTGGTGAGCCGAACTCTTATGTTAAAAACATCCTCTACCCGTTATACCGTTGGAATTGCTGCCTTATCCAGCTTGATTGTAGCAGCCCTGCCCCTTCCGTCCCAGGCGGCTAAGGATTCGCAGGATGACTTTCGGCGTTGTGTCGCTGGCTTACAGAGAGCCAACATTTCCGCTGAAGAAGCGGTTTCAGCTTGTAGTAGAGCCTTGAATCCGCAATACCTGGAAAGTTGTGTAGTAGACATCAGCCGGAACAGTGCTTATTCACCTGGAGACGCTCTGAATGCCTGTCGTCAGGTACGTCGGCCAGAGGATATGGCAGCCTGTGTTGTCAGTATCCGCAATTCGTTGAAAGCTGGGACAGCGGCTGATATTTTGGACGGTTGCCGTCGGAGTCTGCTGCCAGTTCGCTATGCCCGTTGTGTGGTGGGACTCAGCCAGGGCAGTTCTGGGCTGTCGCCTACTACGGCCCTCAATAGTTGCAATGACGAACTCTACTTCCCCCGTGAAGTGGATCCCACCTTCATCTCTTACCCTCTACAGACTCCTTATCCCAGTTTGCAACCGGAAACTCCGATCCAACCGCTCCCAACTCCTGTAACCCCAACTCCCCAACCGCAAACTCCAGCCCCAGCTACCCCGGCTCCAGTTCGAGGGTTGTATTAAACATCAGGAGGGTAGCGATCGCAAGAGCTTTGCAAGTTGGAGGGAAGTGTCAAAGTTGTCTGGGAAGGTAGGGAAGGGGGAAAGACCGGGAAGAGAGGCAAGAGATTATAACTTCTGCTAATCCTGGCACAGCTTTCTCACCTTCCCCATACCCCTCAACCCCTCCCCGCTCCTTAATTTCTACCCTTATTTCTCTTGATTAATGCTATGCAAGCCGCATTCCTTCTTGCCTGCATCTTCCCACCACCAACGGCCTTCGCGTTCATGTTGGTTCGGTAACACAGCACGAGTGCAGGGTTCACAACCGATGCTGATGAAGCCGCGCTCATGCAGGGGGTTGTAGGGAACTTCAAAGGCACGGATGTAAAGCCAGACATCAGCGGAAGTCCAGTGGGACAGCGGATTGAACTTAATTAAAGAGCGATCGCCACTGGAAAAGGCTCCGTCCACTTGCACTACAGGGATACCTGCACGAGTGGATGGATTTTGATCCTGCCGCTGACCTGTCACCCAGGCATCCAGAGTCGCTAACTTACGACGCAGGGGAGCAACCTTCCGAATGTCACAGCATTCCTTGTGCCCATCTTCATAGAAACTAAACAGCCCTTTTTCGCGTACCAGGGCTTCTACTTGAGCCGCATCAGGATACATCACGTCGATCGTGATGCCGTAGTGCTTTCTGACGCGATCGATGAACTGGTAAGTTTCAGGATGCAGCCGCCCCGTATCCAGGCTAAAGACCTTAAAGGGTTTGTTGAGGCGGTGAGCCATGTCGATTAACACCACATCTTCCGCGCCACTGAACGAAATCGCAATGTTATCAAACAGGCCCAGTGCCCGTTCCAGAATTTTCTGTGGACTTTGATCAGCAAGTTCTGCCTCCAGTGCTGGAATGTCCAGACCAGCAGCGGGTTGCCCAGTTAACTGCACCATTACGTTCTCCCTAAAGATGGATCTTTTTGTTGCATCGCAACATTCTATCAAGCGCAAGCAACCGAACAGACAAGCCCTGTTCCACCTTCAACTAGCCTTTATTAATTAGTAGCCTGTTTAATGAATCGGCACCTTGAAGATCCAGTCTTGATACTGCTCGTCCCGGTTTTCGGTAATCGCAATTAGTTTTTCTCGGAGGACGGTGGTAATGGGTCGGTGGGTTGGCAATTCGTAGTTCTCAATCCGTTTCACGGGGGCGATTTTAGCGGCTGTACCACAGAGGAAGACTTCATCGGCAATCAGCAGTTCGGAGCGATCGACAGGCCGTTCTTGAATTGTAATTCCTAAGTTACGGGCGATCGCCAGCACACTATCACGGGTAATCCCTTCTAAAATATCCTGCTCAAAACCGGGAGTAATCAGAGTATTATTCCGCACTATAAAAATATTCATTCCGGAGGCTTCACTGACCTTACCCTGAGTATTCATCAGAATTGATTCATCAAATCCTGACTCTACCGCTTCAGTCTTCGCCAGGGAAGAGGTGATGTAAGCGGCACTGATTTTGCCGCGTAAAGGCAGACTGCGATCTTCCTGCCGATACCAGGAGCTAATCCGACAGGACACGCCTCCGGGTGGCAGGTAATCGGCCATTTCCAGCCCATAAATCAGAAAATCTTTTTCAATATTGTGCAGGCGAGGAGACACCCCCAGGCCAGAGTTATAGACAAACGGACGGATATAAAACGAAGTACTGGGTTTATTTTTTTGGACAAAATCAATAATTGTTTCCTGAATTTTGCTGGCGGGCAAGTGGTATTGCAGCAGTTTGGCACTAGCACTCAATCGCTGACAATGGCGATCAAGTCGAAATAACAGGATCTGGTTGGGATTTTGCGGGTCGGGGAGACCGCGCATCCCGCCAAATGCTCCGGTTCCATAATGCAGGGCGTGAGTGGCGATCGAAACGTTGGCCGCTTCAAAGGGCAAAAAACGGTTTTGCAGGTAAGCGATGGGCAGAAATTTTTCCATGATGGGCAAAAGAATTCAACTCTAGGAATGGGGATTGGGAATCAGAGATTGGGGATTAAGCTGGTTGCTGTTGGCGAAAGCGTAATGCACCAAGCGTATTGAAAAAACGTCTTTGTCATGACAGCGAGGGGTTAAATACTCCTTAACCATTTGAACACACTTGCAGAAGCTGATTTCCTCCTCGTTGAAATTCATAATCCACGGGCTTGATCTGTACCTGATACCCCTGCTGGGTCAGTTGTTCACACAGTGGCTCGACAAAAGGAGACGGTTCACCCGAAATTTTGAGCAAGGGAAATACCCGCACTTCCTGGGCCACCCGCAGCATTTCCGCGATCGCGGCCTGATGAAACTCCCAGGATAGGTGATCGGAGTAGGTAAACAATAAATGAGAGCAGAGGGCCAGGTCAAACTGATGATCATCAAATGACAAATCAGGCAAGGCTGCCACTCGATAGCGTCCTGCCTGAAATCCTTGCGGAAAATCCGTCAGGAACTGTTGCATCGCTGCCATTCGCACTGCCACTAACTGTTCAGGGGAAGCAATCCTTCGCCAGACATAGTGATTCAGATTTTCCTGCACCCCTTGCAGGATCAGGGGAAGGGTTTCCGTAATCTGTTGAGCAATTTTTGCAGCAGAAAACTGATAAACCGGGTCGCAAGAAATGATGGCAGCCCCCTGCTGGCTTAATTCGGCATTAAAACTGGCAGGCCCACCCCCACAGTCTAGAATCCGACCCTTGAGATCAGTCTCTGTCAGGTCGAACATCTGAATATATTCAGCCAGCGATCGACCCCACGGAACAATCTGATCCAATCTCAATCCCATACAGCTACTCAATGACAAGTGATAACGAATAACCAATGAAACTCTTGCATATTAGACTCAATCCTCATCAGGAGGATAGGCAGAGCCTGACTTGCCCATTCAAATCAGCCAGAAGGTGAACCGTATCAGGAGAATAGCTGCGTCCTAGAATAGGGAAGATGAATTGCTAGCGATCTTTAACAAAACCTGCAATGAGCCACTCAACCGATCTCACAACGCTTGCCCGCTGGATGGCGGCAGACTTTAGTAATCAAGAACAAGCCTTTGAAAATCCTCCTCTCTACGCTCACATCCGGGTTTGTATGCGGCCCCTACCGACAGAATTTTTTTCCACAGTGGGCTTTTTTCTGGAACAGGCGTATGATTTTGAATTAAATCATCCCTACCGAATTCGGGTGATGAAACTCTGGGTGCAGGATGGGCGCATTGAGTTGGAAAATTACAAAATCCAGGGAGAAGAAGAGTTTTACAATGCTTCCCGCGATCCCAAACGATTGCAAACTCTGAAACTAGACCGATTGGAAGCCATGCCAGGGTGCAATATGCATGTGGAATGGACAGGCAATAGCTTTAGAGGCCAAGTAGAGCCAGGAAAAGGCTGCATTGTTATCCGAAAAGAAAAAACGACCTACTTGGATAATGAGTTCATCATTAATGAGGATGGGTTGATTAGTTACGATCGCGGACGAGATCCGGAGACGAATGAACTGCTGTGGGGATCCATTGCAGGGCCGTTCCAATTCGTTCGCTGGGCCAGCTTTGCGGATGAAGTCAAGGTTTAATTGTTTATGCATGATTTGCTGCTGCGTCAGTGCCGTTTACTGCAAACCGACCGAACGATCGCTGACGTGGATATTGCGATTCAGCAGGGAGTGATTACGGCGATCGCTCCCCGAATTGCAGGATCGGCCAAGATCACACTGGATATTCAGCAGCAACTCGTCAGTCCCCCCTTTGTGGAATCCCACATTCACCTGGACTCCGCCCTGACCGCTGGCCAACCCCGCTGGAATCAGAGCGGCACCCTGTTTGAAGGGATCGAGATCTGGCGCGAACGCAAGCAATCTCTCTCCCTGGAAGATGTCAAGCAACGCGCGATCGCTACTTTGAAGCAACAGGCCAGCCAGGGAGTTTTGTTTGTCCGCAGCCACGCCGATGTCAGTGAGCCTAGCTTGACGGCACTTCAGGCTTTGCTGGAAGTGCGAGAAGCCGTGAAAGACTGGATTACTTTACAGGTTGTCGCTTTTCCTCAGGATGGCATTTACGGCAGCCCCAATAACGAAATGCTGCTGGAAAAAGCCCTGGAAATGGGAGCCGATGTCGTCGGTGGGATTCCCCATTACGAACTGACCCGCGAAGATGGGGTGCAATCCATTCACCGGATCTTTGCTCTGGCGGAGAAGTACGATCGCCTGATCGACATTCATTGCGATGAAATCGATGATGAGCAATCCCGTTTTTTAGAGGTGGTAGCAGCCTGTGCGATTCGCAGTGACATGGGTTGCCGTATCACCGCCAGCCACACTACAGCCTTCGGTTCCTACAATAACGCTTACGCATTCAAACTGCTGGGATTTCTCCGCCGCACCGAAATCAATTTCATTGCCAATCCCCTGATCAACATTACTCTGCAAGGCCGCACCGATACCTATCCCAAGCGACGGGGGGTAACGCGGGTAAAAGAACTCTGGCAGCAGGGAATGAACGTCAGCTTTGGCCATGATTGCATTCAAGACCCCTGGTATCCTCTGGGAACAGGCAATATGCTGGATGTGGCCTCAATGGGGTTGCACGTCTGCCAGATGACCGGCACCGCTGAAATGAATGCCTGTTACGATATGGTGACCTGGAATGGTGCTAAAACCTTGCATTTGGACGATCGCTACGGTATTGGAGTCGGTAAACCCGCTAACCTGATTGTGCTGGATGCCCAGGATCGCTACGATGCTCTACGGAAACGGGCGATCGTCCGCTACGTCATTTCCCACGGCAAGTTGCTGGTACGAACTGAGTGCCCCCAAACCAACTGGTATGGCCCCGCTGCCTCTTTTGACGATTGTTGATAGGGTTTTCTGCTAAGCAGATGCACGAGGTGCGATATCAAGTCAAGTATGGAGTACGCCACTGATGGCAATCGTGGCTTAGTGCTGATCCTGCCAGCACCTGAAATTGTTGTAGCTACAGGCCAATCAATCTCTACAAGGCCAGTGGAAAAGTTTACTCTCTGGTGTCTTGCAAACCTGGCCGGATGACTCCTTGCTGACGGTTCAATCCCTGGCACCCCTGATGATCTCGCAAAGTGACAATACGGTCACCGACCATCTGATACATCTGGTAAGGCGAGAAGCGATCGAAGCCATCGCACCATGCCATCGCCCTTTCCTGAGCACTCGTGAGGCTAGGGAAGCTCTGAAGCGGGCGTATTCAATCTGACCACCAAGTTGAAAGCAAAAGATGACAAGCAATACTGCGTTTCTGCCATCTGGAACAATACAGTGGTACTGGATGAGTCTCGTTTTTTCACTCTCTACACAAGTCTGCTGGAACTGTTGAAGTGACAAAAGCTTGAATCTTTACAGCAATTACAGGCTGGAACCACCTCCAAACTCTGCCTGAGTCCTGGCTCACCGGACTGAAGCCATGGGGAGTGGATCAAAGAAAAGTCCAGCGATCGAACGTGGCTGCCTGTCCGCAGTGCTGACCCGTTTCATCCAGCACATCCCACAACACCACTTGGCTGATTTGAAACCGACGACCGTTGCTGGAAATGCGAACTCCTTCATAGTCATCAATAAACCCTTTTTCCCTGGCTCGTTGCAACAAGCGAGCACGCTCTTCCCGCTCGATCGGTTCTGCTGTATACCGGGAAGGCGTTTGGGTAAATTGGAGCCAGTCCATTTCCCACAGTTTGAGAGCCATTTGGTTGCCATAGTTCAAGACGGGATCTGCTTCTGTACCGTGAGAAACTACCACAAAGGGGGCGTTAAATAAAGCCTCAGCGATCGCGGCTGGCTCTCCCTCCACCGCCAACAATGGCTTACCAGTCCAGTGGTGAAAGCTGTGCAGTAGCCGCAGGCTGTGACGAATGATAGGAGCTTGTTGCCAGGGAAAATGGTCGGTGTTCATGCCTTAAGGAAATTCTAGAAGAGAATATCCTAGGACGCTTGAGGTTGCACCATGCTTCAGCCAGACCTGGAACGCCTACCCACCAGCGACGAATTACCCGATTCGGATGATACGCCTGTGGATAATGAAGAGCAAAATTTTGTTCCCAATGTGTTGCTGTTTCTGTTGGAATTACATTTGGAAGCAGCGGCAGGATTGGTTCTTTGCCGTAGATATAGGAATTTATCACACTCCAGGAGCCAATCCCAGAGTCCCCATGGTTCCAGATGCTTTCTCGCAATACCTGGTATCCGATTCGCCACATTGGTCTAAGGTCTAAGCGACGGTATTTTGTTCCTGCCAACCTTTGGGAGTGAAATTCAATTCCACACTGGTGATCTGGTGATCTGGCTCAGTAAGAAAACTTAAGGCGATTTGTGGTTCCCTCATCGACTGGCCTTTTTCCAGGCTTCGATCTGGGCCTGAGCTTCCTTGTAGGCTTCGGCGCGGGAGGGAATGGTTTGGGCGATCGCAATCGCTCCTGCCACATTCAATCCCGCCGCCTGTTCTTTGGCGATCGTCAGCAGTTGCCAACTCCATTCATTAATCGCCGCATTCACTTCCGTTTGCACCGCCCCGCTGCCAGAAATCCGACTTGCCATCCGCACTGCATTTGCGATCGCTGTCGGATTTCCAGGACTGGCTAACTGTCGGGCTTGCTGCAGGGTTTGTTGGGCTTCCGCCTCTGCCATATTGTGTCCTGGCTCTCGTTTCCTCCGCCTGAATCTGGCTCTGCCATTGAGCCACATCCTTTTGCGCCCGGTCATACAGCGCTCGTCCGGGGCGAATCTGTTGCGCCATGTTGATCGCCGCTCTCACGTTCCCCATCCTGGCATACGCCTGAGCCTGATCGAGATAAGGCTGGTCTTGTGCCGTTTCAATTTGATTGGTCCACTGCCGGATTCTCGATTGTGCTTGACCATAGAGCGCCCGACCCGGCCCAATCTGGCTGGCCTGAGCGATCGCCGCTTGCAATGCATTCAAGTCTCCCGTACTGGCATACTGATCCGCCTGATCCAGGAACGGTTGGTCTTGAATCGTCTCCGCCTGGGAACGCCACTGCTGAATTTGCTTCTGGGCTTCCTCCCAGCGGGGATTGGCAGAAGACACCTGGGACGCAGTGGCGATCGCCATCATTAGGGACTCAATAGTGTCACCCTGCGCCATAGTGCGTGCTCGTTCAATCTGCGCTAACCCTTCAATTTCATACTGCCAGCGAGCAATCATTTGCTGCGCTTTCTGGTACAGCGGTCGATCTGGGCGCAGTCGTTGGGCCTGGGCAATCGCCTCTTCCAGCCCAACCACCGTATCCTGCCAGGTTTGGGATTGAGCATTGGCGAGGACAATGAAATCCTTTACCTGCTGTTCTAACCGGGCGCTTTTAGGAATCTTATTGGCAATCTCCAGTGCTTCTTGCAAGTTCCGGCGATCGGCTGCCGCTTGCGCCAGATCCAGTAACTTGCGACCAAATCCCTTAATTTTTTGTTGCGCCAGATCATAGACATAGCTGCCCTTGGGAATTTCTTCAGCCAGTCTCAGAGCAGCCAGGATATTTTCTAACCCTCCTGCATCCGCCAGATTTTCGGCTTTATAAAGCTTGTTTCCTTCATCACGAGCGATATTAATGCGGCGATTCAGGTCGTCATACTGGGTGGTCTGCCAGAAGCGGTTATCTACATCCAGCAGACGGGTTGCTGTGTGAAAGGCTTCTCGCCAGTCGCGTTTCCGGAGGGCTGCCTCTACTTTCCGATAAATCTCTTCTGCTTTTGTCCAGATCGTTTCCCAGCGCTTCACCCGCTCTTCCACCAACCGGTAAGCGGTCACTTTGGCAGGAATCTTGCGGGCAGCGGCGATGGCATCCTGCAGTTTCCCCTTTTGAAACAGTTCTTCGGCCAGTTTCAGGACTTCCTGCGACCACAACTCAATCATGCGATCGGCTTCTGCCCGCATGGCATGATCCGGCGGCAATTCATCCACCAGGGCGATCGCTTCCAGTAAATCATCAGCGGTTTGTTTACTGGCGGCAATCCGGGCGCACTCAAACCGCATGGAAGCCGAAGCCAGCGGCCAGAAGACTGCTGGACAGTTGGGTAAGGCCGGCAGTTGAAAAATAAAAGCCGTCGCCAACCCCCCTGCTGCCAGCGTGGTAGACAGTCCCAGAAAGATCAAAAATTTCCAGTTGGTAAACAGTTGAAGCAGGAACTCTCGTATCCGTCTGATCAATTGGATAAACGAGAGGTAGAGCCGTTGCAAAAATCCCCGGGGTCGTCGGAGTTGCTTCACTGGACGATAGCTAGCTTCTGTAAAGGAGGATTCAGCCCGCAGCCTGCCGTCCCGTTGAGGGAGCGATTGCCGCAACAGTCGCTTCGAGCTGGGAAGTCGTTGTTCTCTAGTCATAGGCCACAGGAGCGCAGCACCCCTCCTTACATCACAGAAGCCATCCTACACCCCCCAAGCTGGAAAATGACAAAAAAGATCACCCTTCTGCCCGCATCTCGGCCAGCAAATCAATCAACTCGCTCTCACTGGCTTGATAGACCGTGCCGCAGAAGTCGCAGGTGGCTTCTGCTCCTTTATCCTTTTCAATCATGTCTTCTAACTCCGCCTGACTGAACAGCTTCAAGGCTCCCAGTACCCGTTGATGAGAACAGCCACAGTGGAAACGCACCATTTGCACCTCTGGTAGAATTTCCAGGCCCATATCGCCCAGCAACTCCTCAAAGATGTCCTGCAAAGATTTACCTGCCTGCAGCAGCGGCGTAAATCCTTGAAAAGAGACCAACCGCGATTCTAATAAACTAACCAACGCTTCATCTCTGGCTGCTTTAGGCAGAATTTGTACTAGCAAGCCTCCGGCAGCAGTCACGCCAGTAATATCAGTGAACACACCCACCATCAGAGCGGATGGCGTTTGCTCGGAGGTCGCCAGGTAATGGGTCAGGTCATCCCCAATCTCGCCGGATACCAGTTCTACAGTGCTGGAGTAGGGGTAGCCATAGCCCACATCTCGTACCACATAGACATAGCCATTCTGACCAACAGCTCCCCCTACATCTAGTTTGCCGTTGGGCTTGGGGGGAAGTTCGACATCAGGATAGTCAACATAGCCTCGTACCGTCCCATTCAACCCAGCATCCACGAGGATTCCACCCAACGGGCCATCTCCCCGAATTCGAATATTGACCCGCGATTGAGGTCGTTTCATGCTGGACGCAAATAACAGTCCAGCCGCCATCGTTCGTCCCAGAGCCGCCGTTGCCACGTAGGACAATTTGTGGCGCTGTCTAGCTTCCTCCGTGAGGCGAGTCGTAATCACACTGACAGCCCGAATACCTCCATCCGCTGCCGTTGCCCGAATTAGCTGATCTGCCATGAAGACCCTTACATTTCTTTACAGATTATGCTTCTATTCTAATTCCTGGTGCGATCGTCCACCGACTTTCTTACCCCAATCCCACTTGCCAAAATTCTCTAAATACCTTACAACAGGCAGGATATACGTGCCCATCGCCAATGAGTGCTGTGCCCTTGTCCAGTGGTATCAGTGAGGTCTTAAATTATGTGTGGAATTGTTGGCTATATCGGAACTCAGCCCGCCAGTAATATTTTGCTTGAAGGACTGCGGAAACTGGAGTATCGGGGGTATGACTCAGCAGGCATCGCCACTGTATTAAATAATCAGATCCACTGCGTTCGGGCCAAAGGCAAGCTACATCATTTGCAGGAGAAATTAGCTGGAGAGGAAAATCCTGCTCAAATTGGCATTGGTCACACCCGCTGGGCCACCCATGGCAAACCTGAAGAATACAACGCCCATCCTCATACGGATACCCACCGTCGCATCGCCGTCGTGCAAAACGGCATCATCGAAAATTACCGCGAACTGCGAGACGAGTTGAAAGTACTGGGCCATGAATTTCGCTCCGATACCGACACGGAAACAATTCCCCATTTGATTGCGGAGTGTTTGCAAGGAATCAGGGATCAGGGATCGGGAATCGGGGATTGGGATGGGATAATCCAAAATCCAAAATCCAAAATCCAAAACTCCTCTTCTCCCTTTCTGGAAGCCGTCCGGCAAGCTGTCAATAAGTTAAAGGGAGCTTTTGCGATCGCTGTCATCAACGCTGACTATCCCGATGAACTGATCGTTGCTCGTCAACAGGCTCCCCTGGTACTTGGCTTTGGTCAGGGTGAGTTTTACTGCGCCTCCGATACCCCCGCCCTGGTGCCCTACACTCGTGCCGTTCTGCCCCTGGAAAATGGTGAACTGGCCCGCCTGACGCCCCTGGGAGTCGAAGTCTACTCCTTTGAAGGACAGCGCCTGCGAAAAGCCCCCCGTACATTGAACTGGAATCCTGTCATGGTGGAAAAGCAGGGCTTCAAACACTTCATGCTCAAGGAAATTTATGAGCAACCGGGGGTGGTCAGGGAGTGTTTGGAGACGTATTTGAATCATGAGTGGGGAGTGGGGAGTGGAGATCAGGAATTAGGAATTAGGGAAAGTCAAGAAAATTCTGACTCACGATCCACAAGTCGATCGACAGACAACAAAGGACAATCTAAAATCCAAAATCCAAAATCCAAAATTCAAAATTCTCCCATTCGCCTCAATCTGCCTGCCGATTTCTATCAGGATTTGCAACAGATTCAAATTGTGGCCTGTGGCACCAGTTGGCATGCGGCATTAGTTGGTAAATATTTGCTCGAACAACTGGCAGGCATTCCCACTCAGGTACAGTATGCCTCTGAGTTCCGCTATGCACCTGCACCTGTGACTCCGCATACATTGACGATCGGGGTCACGCAATCGGGAGAAACGGCAGATACCTTAGCCGCCCTGGAAATGGAAATTCAGCGGCGATCGGGGTTAGCCAAAGAATACCAACCTCGCCTGTTGGGAATTACCAACCGTCCCGAAAGCACTCTGGGACAACTGATTCCCCAGATTATTGATACTCGTGCTGGGATTGAAATTGGCGTGGCAGCCACGAAAACATTTGTGGCTCAACTGGTTGCCTTTTACCTGTTGGCTCTGGATCTGGCCTATCAGCGTCAAGCTCTGTCACTGGATCAGTTCAATAAGATTCTCGATGGGTTGCGTCAGTTGCCTGCTGAAATTGAAATGATTCTGGAAAGTCAGGAACGCTATATCGAAGAACTAGCCCATGACTTTGCTGAGACTCAAGATTTTATCTTTTTGGGACGCGGCATTAACTTCCCGATCGCCCTTGAAGGTGCGCTCAAACTCAAGGAAATCAGCTATATCCATGCCGAAGGTTATCCGGCTGGAGAAATGAAACATGGGCCGATCGCGCTGTTGGATGCGAAAGTTCCCGTAGTGACGATCGCGATGCCAGGAACGGTGTTTGAAAAAGTCCTTTCCAATGCTCAGGAAGCGAGAGCCAGAGATGCCCGATTGATTGGCGTAACTCCAATGGATGAACAGGAAGCGGAAGATACATTTGATACGCTGATTCCAGTGCCCCATGTCGATGAAATTTTGTCTCCCCTGGTAACGGTGATTCCCATGCAGCTGCTGGCTTATCACATTGCTGCTCGTCGGGGATTGGATGTGGATCAACCGCGTAACCTGGCGAAAAGCGTTACAGTGGAGTAACTTTCTGCTCGCTGATAGTCTTGACCGTTTTTTTGACAGTGAGCTGTATCCAGGGTGTAACACACTGCTTCCAACTCTAAGAGCTTGCCAATAACTGCTCAATGGTTTTAATCTAACTGCCCTGGTGACCTTGCTAAGCCTCGATGCACATCGGATGGTGCTGTCGGAGAATACCGGGAATAGGGCGAAAGCCCCCCTGAATGAAGCTATGCAAGCACACACAGTACTTTACGGCATCTTTGCTAGCAAATTCAGCGCTGGTATTTACCTACTAAGAATGCTTCAGATCAGGTCAGAATAAGTCTAGTCAGCTTTGAAGGTTCCCTATAAAAAGAGTCTAGACGTTACATCTAAACCCTTTTCTCAGTCAATATCTGAGACTAAAGATGCCTGAGCCTATTAGTTAACAGACAACCTTTAGTAGCCGCGAGAAAAACTACGATTTCTCTGTCTACCACCGAAGGAGTTACCCCGTTCTTCACGTGGTTTTGCCTTATTGACTTTCATATCGCGACCCATCCATTCTGCACCATCAAGAGCCTCAATAGCGGTTGCTTCTTCAGCATCTGTATTCATTTCTACAAAACCGAAACCGCGCACCTGGCCCGTTTCGCGATCCAGAGGAAGCTGAACCCGCTTTACTGATCCAAACTCTGTAAAAACAGTTGTTAGATCAGCTTCTGTAACCTCATAAGACAGGTTACCTACATAAATTGACATAGATTGTCTCCAAAATTAGATGAATGCGGAGAGTGAAATTTCGGAGAGAAGTCTGTCAATGGAAAAACGCGAAAAACCGTTAATACTAGAAACAAATGCTGCAGCCGAATTTAATTCTCTGTTCCTATCCTAGCATGGAAATTTTCTAACAACCCGATATCAGTAATATATCAACAAGCGTTTTATGCTGTTCCATTGACGATCGCTATTTTCAATGACCGTCTATGAGCCATTCTTTAATAGACCTGGGTGCTGATATCCTCCTGGTGGAAAATTTGCTTGAGCCGTCCCTGTGTACCCATCTGCTAGAGGTGGCCGAGTGCTGTGAATTTCGATCGCCCCCGGTCGGTGCCAGTCTCCAGGGTGAACTGAGAAGTAATGAGGTACTGCCCTTTAACACCCCAAATTCCCTGCTGGCTTCCACGGCACCGCTGCTCCTGGATAAAGTCAACACCATCCGCAAATTGCTCTCGCGTCGCTATGAGGTGACTTTTTCCTATGGAGAACTTTACTCGATCGAGCGCTCCCGACCGGGACAGGGCTACAAACGGCATGCGGATGGTTTGATCCTCTCCAATCGATATGAAGAACTGGTCAAGGGGATTCCAGCCCGCGATGCCGCCATTCTGGGCTACCTGAATCAAGATTTTGAGGGTGGAGAGGTCTTGTTTAACCGCCACAACATCAAAGTCAAACCGGCTTTGGGAGGTGCGATCGTGTTTCCGGCCTGCTATACGCATCCCTATCAAATTTTGCCCGTCCTGCGAGGAGTCCAGTACATCTTTTTGGGCTGGTTATTGCGTTAAGCGATCGCATAGCCTGTGTAAGGACGAACGTTAGTAGGATGAAAGCCCAGTCCAATTTGATCTTTGGGGATGCCTGCAGCAACAAGCTCATAGGTCACGTCGTCTTCAGCTCATAGGTCACGTCGTCTTTGGTTTCATCGCGTTGCACCCAAATTTCTCCGGATAACAGCCCGATAGATGACATGTTATCCAATGGCATCTTGGAAAGCTTTCATTTCAGAAGCGCTGATAAAGCTTTTGATCTCAACTGCAATTTTCTCTTCGGCGCGTGTTGCCATCAAATTTTTGCACCAATTCCCCGTTCTTGGGTTACAACAGGCTCTAGGATTGGCCTGTTTCAGGGAGGGGGCCTGGTGCAACAATGGGACGGATTTTCATTTCAGTGAGTTATTCGGAAGAGAGGTGTCCGTGGGATATAGCTACGATCGTCGCAGCCACCAGTACAAAAATATTTGATGATCACCAGGAACGGCTCCGGATTCGCGATCGCGTGATGGTAGAGTTGGGATCGCGGGGATTTGAAGTCCTTTTAGTGCCGGGTGATCTGTCCTCCACTCAGGCGATCGAGTGGATTAATTGGCACTGTCGGCCAGGAGATATTGCGCTGGATATGCAAGCAGATGCTCAGGTACAAACTTCCCAGCAAGGCAATCTAGTCTATTACATTGCCAGGAATCGGGAACGGAAGCAGCAGGCCGAGTTGCTTTTACTGGCGCTGACTCGCCGGGTGCCTCAATTACCAATCCGGGGAGCGATCGCAGATACCTTTTCCAGTCTGGGTGCCGTCAGTTTTTGTCGTCACGTGGCTGTCCCTTCCCTGTACTTGCAGCTTGGATTTATCCATGCCTCTCATGAGCCGTCTCCTATGCAATTACGGGAGCAGGAGATCGCGTTGGGCATTGCCGATGGTCTGGCCGCCTGGTATCGCCTGGTGGCTGGTCCGCAGTCAGAACCACGATCGTCCTTTCAACAAGGAGAAGCAATGGCCCAGCCTCCGACCAGTCCTGGAAGCCGTACAGAACAAGACCGATGTTCCCCGATTCAAATTAATTTGAATGGCCGTCTTTATAGTGAGCAGGGTCTGGTGGTGCATGGCAATCCTTATATTCCAGTGGATCTGGTAGACCGATTGGGAGTGGCATGGAGCCAGCCTTTCAATACCCGCCGAATCGCCTATGGTAACGTGGTTTATATGAAAGCCATTGAGCTACGAGAAGCGAATCTGGCCGTATTTTGGGAGCCAGCCGCACAAACCATCACAATTCAAACGCTGCTGCCGATCGCCAAACAATCCCAGGCAATCGCGGGTCGGGGGGAAGCGACCGAAGTGCAGATGTTGATGTTTTTAAAGAGGCATAATCAAACTGGACTGACTCAGTTTCCCGACATTGCCAGACTGTACCGGGATGAAGCAACCCATGAAGGCATTAATCATGATGTGGCCTTTGCTCAAATGTGTGTGGAAACGGATTTTCTGCACTTTGGGAGTGGATTGCAGCCGGAGCAGAACAATTTTGGCGGTTTGGGAACTCCAGGAGGAGGGGGAGAAAGCGCCACCTTTCCCAGCGTGCGACTGGGAGTACGGGCACATATTCAGCATCTGAAAGCTTATGCCAACCGGGAACCCTTGCGGGAAGAAGTGATCGATCCCCGGTTTCATGAAATCACCCGTGGTATTGCGCCCCTGGTAGAAGGATTAACAGGTCGCTGGTCTGCCGATCGCTTTTATGCAATCCGTTTACTAGCTGTCCTGCGGCAGTTATATGAGACGGCTGGATGGCTATAAGTTGCTTCAAATAAATACTCGATGCTGCAGCGATGGCATCTGGCGACGTACCTGCTCCAGGCGAGAAGGTTCAATGGCAGCGATCGCTACACCCGGTTGATCTCCGGCGTCAGCCAGCACCATTCCCCAGGGGTCAATGATCAGGGCATGACCATGACTTTGGCGAGTGGCATAATGTCGTCCGGTCTGAGCAGGAGCAATCACATAACAGGTATTTTCGATCGCACGAGCCTGCAACAACACCTGCCAGTGGTCTTTCCCAGTGTAAGCGGTGAAGGCGGCTGGAATAAACAACACTTCTGCGCCCATTTGAGATAGATGGCGATACAGTTCTGGAAACCGTACATCGTAGCAAACGGATAGCCCTAAATTGCCCAGATCCTTGGAAGGGTAAATGGGCGGCATCCACATCCCCGCCAGCACCGTTTCCGATTCACGATAGGTATTGCCATCGGGCACATTGACATCAAAGAGATGCACCTTTTCGTAACGGGCCAGTTCATCTCCGTTAGCACCAACTAGTAACGCTGTATTGTAGACTTTGCCATTGCCTACCGGAACCGGAAAGCCTCCCCCCAGGAGGGTGATTTGAAAGCGTTGAGCCATCGTTTTGAGAAATTTCTCGCTTTCGGCTGCGATCGTTTCAGCCTGAGCCAGTTTGTCGGTTTCCGCGCCTAAAAATGGAAAGTTTTCGGGCAATCCCACTAATTCGGCCCCCTGGCGAACGGCCAGATCAATTAATTCCTCAGCCTGACTTAAATTCTCTTGCAGATTTGGCCCACTGGTCATTTGAACGGCGGCTGCCAGATAAGACTTCATACGCTTAAACCTTGGTTTCTATAGCAGCAAAAGCTGGATAGCAAGCAATGTCATTTGCAAGATAGAGTAGGCCACAGTTACTGATCTGTGACCCAGCCCATCGGTAGTCCTCACACCTGATGCTGGCAAGCGTCCAGCCTGACATCTACTTCGTCAGATTAACAGGAAAAGTTCCTTACCGATCCAATGCACCCTGCCAATCTGGACAGCCTTGCCCTCCCTGCCAGCCATAGGGATGGAAACCACAAATCAGGGTTGTGCGAGCTTCTTGAGTATAGCCGTAGGCCATCCCATGATAGTGAATACAACCCTGGCAGGCTTGGGGACGGGAGGAGGTGTGATCCGTAAAACCAAGTTGCGATCGCAGGATGTGGCGCTTACTCTGCATCCGTTGCCAGCGAGCGTGATCAGCTTTACGGAAAAAGTAATGAATTTTTCCAAAAGGATATTGGGCGGCGTTCATGGGGGGGTATTAGTGAGGGGCGTATCTCTTAAGCGTACCCAGATTTGTTCCCCACAGACCCCATCTAAAGAGTAGAAATATACAAAAGTCTAAGTAGACAAGTAGCAGCAACTAGAGAACCTGCCACACTTTGATTGTGGAATCTGAGCTCCCACTGGCAATCCAGTGCCCGGCGGAACTGATACTAACAGCGTTTACAGAATTCATGTGGTCTGAGAGGGTACTTTTAAGTTCACCTGTCTCCACATTCCAGAGGCGAACGCTGGTATCGCTGCTGCCACTCACCAGTAATTTGCCATCGCCACTGAGAGCCAGGGCGTTCACAGCATCGGTGTGCCCGGTTAGCGTGCGAACTAGCTCTCCTGTCGTCAAATTCCAGACTTTGATGGTCTTGTCTTTGCTGCCGCTGATCAAGGTTTTGCCGTTGGGATGGATGACGATCGCATTCACCGCACTGAAATGGCTTTTAATCAGCGTCCGCATCAATGTTTCAGTCTTTAAGCTCCAGAGTTTGATCTGGCTATCAGAACCCGCACTGGCGATGGTCTGACCATCAGGAGTGATGGCTACCGTGCGAATCATCCCTGCCAGATTAGGAAAAATCCGTAAGCACTCCTCCGTACCAATCTTCCAGAGACGCACAGTCCGATCCTCTCCCCCACTGACCACCATCTGTCCGTTGCCGTGGAACACCATAGCCTTCACATCCCGCGTGTGGCCCACCAGCGTTTGCACTAGGGCACCAGACTCTACATTCCAGATTTTCAGCGTATAGTCATCACTACCACTGGCCAGTAACTGGCTATCGGGACTGACGGCTAAGCAATTCACAGGTTTGCTATGGCCTACCAGGGTATGCAGTAGTTCTCCCGTTTCCAGATTCCAGAGCTTAATGGCGTCATCCAGCCCACCGCTGGCTAACCATCGGCCATCTCGACTCATGGCGATCGCCGTCACCCAGGGATTGTGCGCCGTTAAGGTATATCGACAGCGACGACCATGAGAACCAGAAATGGGTGGCCCAGATGGCGGATGGGATAACCGAGGGCCAGACACTCCAGAGGGATGAGCAGGAGTTGCAGTTCCCTGTGCTCGTCCCTGGGAACCATTGGCAGCAACGGGCGGCGAACTGGGGGAAGTGCCACCGGGAGAGCAAGAACTCTGGGGTTGAGCCGTTCCGGGTCTAAAAGCCGGAGCAGTCATACCGAAAGCAGGTTGAGTACTCATAGGGCGGGACAGGGCCAATCTTAAGTCCCGCATGACGGCATCAGCAGAAGGATATCGCTCGCTCACCAAGTCTTTCAGCATTCTGTTTAGAATATGGGCGTCGGCTCGCTGATCGTCCCACCCTTTTGTGCCAGTCGTTCTTGCCAGAGCCAGCGACCCTCTAGGGGGTCATACAATTCATCAGGTTTGGTTTGAGTCATCAAATAAACACAGGTCATCGCGAGGCTGTAGAGGTCGCTGGCTGGGTAGGCTTTCCCTCCACGTAACTGTTCGATCGGTGCATATCCCTCCGTCCCAATCTTGGTTCCAGACTGGGCCGAGGTTTCAGCCGACAGGAGCTTAGCCACTCCAAAATCAATTAAGACCAGTTTGTGGTCAGAAGCCCGACGAATGATGTTGGTGGGGGTAATGTCCCGGTGAATCACCTGATGGTCGTGGACAAACTTCAAGACGGGCAAAACCCCAGCTAACACCTCGCGAATTTTACGCTCACCAAATAATCCCTGCTGGATTAGCTCCTGGAGCAAGGTTTGCCCTTCAATAAACTGCTGCACCAGATACAGCCGCTGCTCATACTCAAAGTAGGCTAGGAGAGTGGGAATTTGGGGATGTTCTCCCAGGTCATTCAGCCACTCTGCTCTTGCTGGAACAGCTTGACGGCTTTTTCCAGAGATTTGGTGCCTTTTACCTGGGGTGAAAATTGCTTGATGACGCACCGCGTTCCCAGTCGGTCAGCATCTGTAGCCAGATAAGTTCTGCCAAAGCCCCCCTGCCCGATCGGACGGACAACCCGATATCTCCCTCGCAACAACGATACCAATTGACTACCACAGGCAAGACAAAATTCGGCGTTATCAGGATTTTGAGGATGCTGGCATTCAGGATTAAGACAAAGGGTCATACACACGCGCCTGGGCGACTGAAGTATCTTAATTTTCGCTCGATCGCTGAGTTCCAAACGACGGCCAAAATCATGACCTTCGGTGACAAAGCAAGCGTAAAGACTGTAATCTGGATCACTTTCAAATCTAGATTATGGCCTACAAATTCATCCAGAGAGAGCTTGAGCCTGGACAAAGTTGTCCTAAAAGACATTAATTTTGAGCCTTGAATCCTAGTTTAGTTAAATTGGCTGTGCCAGAAAAACTTTATAGTTTTTAACTTTTATGCCCCTTTCCCTCTCCCAGGTTGAACAGTTTTTGCGAGAACAGGTCGCTCCTTACGCGAATGTCATGGATCAAGATGCGATCGCTTTAAAGTCTGCCTTTCAGGGATTAGGGAAGCATTCCTGGCTCGGCTTAAGGCTGCCGCGCATCTGGCAGGGAGCGGAGGTCAGTGAGCCGGAATATCGGCAGTTTCAGGAATTGGTGGCTCGTTACTCTGGTGCCCTAGCCTTCCTGCAAGTGCAACACCAGAGTGCCGGAGCCTTCCTCTTACGCAGCGAGAATGAACCGTTAAAGCAAACCTATCTGCCCCAGATGGCAACAGGCAAAATCGGAGTGGGAGTGGGATTTTCTCATTTACGACGGACGGGTAAACCTGCGTTGCAAGCGTTTCCAGTGGCTGATGGCTACCAGTTGCAGGGCACTGTTCCCTGGATAACCGGATTTGGGATTTTCCAGGCAATAATTGTGGCCGCCGTTTTACCGGACGATCGCGCCGTCTATGGTCTTATCCCGTTCACCCCGACGGTGCAGGCGCAGGGAGGCGGCATTCGGTTCAGCGATCCTATGCCTCTGGCGGCAATGACCTCCACTCAAACGGTGCAGGCCAAGTTGCAAAACTGGTGGTTAGCAACGGATCAGGTCGTCTTGATCCAACCGGCTCAGGCCATTCACACCAGCGATATGGCAAACGTCTTGCAACACAGTTTTTTTGCTTTGGGCTGTGCGCGGGCAGGATTGGACGTGATGGTAGAGCAAATGCAACGCCGATCGCAATACACCGTTTTAGAAGACTCGCTGCCCATGCCGGAACAGGTTTACCAGACCTTGAAACAAGAGTGGCAGGAGTGTCGTTCAGCCATTTATGCCGCCGATCACCAACCCTTCCAGGAACGGTTGAATTTACGGGGCTGGGCGATCGAATTAGCGGGGAGATGTGCCCATGCCGCCGTCACGGTATCAGCAGGAGCAGCCAATTCCCTGCATCATCCCGCCCAACGGATTTACCGGGAAGCCTTGGTATTTACCATTGCCGGACAAACTTCAGCCGTTATGCAAGCCACGTTGTCACGGTTCATTGCCCACCAGTGCCAAAACGGCCCCTCCTCCTGATCCCATCCTGGAATCACAAGAACGCTTAACGGCGGCCATCGATCGCTTGACCAGTACAATGAAGCGCCACTCATAGCCTCACTCCTGGATGATTCGTGGGATTGAATCTGTGTTCATCAGGGTTGATCGTCAGGAAACAGATAGTGAATTGAAACAAACCCGGAGAAGAACAGCAGGCTAACAATCGCAACAGCGATCGGAGCGGGGATGGCGGCCAAGAGGATAGCGGGAAATAATGGCATTGCTCAAAGAAATTATCAATTTCTGTTCTCAACTGATTGATGCTACCAGCCCCGTTTGACACTCCTGTGAATCTTCTGTCTCAGAGTATTGACATCCTGATTAAGCCAGATGCATCTGCAAAACGGCGCAGGGAGCCTTACGCACTCGGCAACGGATCGTTTCATGGCCCAGACGGGTGCAGGCTTCATAGCGATGACAACCGGAAAAACCATAATATTCGCCATCCACTTCCAGGACATCGATCGGCTCCTGTAAGCCAATTTCTTGAATCGACTTCATCAAGGCAGCGACTTTAGCCCGATCATTCTGTCGGGGAAGGGGACGGCGGATTTTGTGCAGCGGAATATTTTCAATTCGTACCATCAAGATACTCCATACTTCTTTCTAAATCATAGTCATTACGACTACGAATTTCAAGTTTTGAGAAAGGGTGTGCCATCCTGAGCAGGGACAAGTATCTTAGTATCTAACCTCAGAACCTCTTCTCCTGTTTAAGTCTGCGATGCTCACAATACGCCCTTTTTCTTTCCTCGTCCTGCCAGGAACGATCGCTGCCACTATCTTGGGGATCAGCCTTGTTCCACAACCGGGATACGCTGCCCCAGGTCAGGATATCGATTTACAGGTCGGCATTGTGCAACGGTTTGGTCGGCAACCCTCGGATGTGTTGATACTGCAGGCCCAACCTGGTGATCGCTTGACTATTCGCCTGCAAGTCGGGGGGAAACCGCAAACGTTGAGCAGTGGGATAGCCAAGCTAGCGATCGTCCAAGAGGCTGTAACCCCTCCTCAGATTGAAGAACGGGTAGTCTTGGGAACCCATCGCAGCTATGAAAGTGCCGAAGATGAAGCCAATCGCTGGCGGGCCGAAGGCATTCCTGTTGAAATTGCCCAACCGAAGCGCTGGCAGGTATGGGCGAAGCGGGATGTCTATCACACGCCTTTGCTACGCCGCTTATTGCTGCAAAGTTTGCAGAGACAGGGAATTCAAACGGCCTTTGTGGATACCCAAGTCCTACAAAAGCGTCCCCAGGTGGTACTGGAGGTCAATGGTCGGCGGGTAGCTCAAGATCAGATGCAGATCGCTTCAGGTAAGGGGATCATTAAGGTGGTCAGCCAGCGGACGGATGATCCGCCTAAGCCGAACACCCCCCCAGAGCGCATGGAGCGGCTTTACTCTGGTAATTTGCGGCTACAACGGAATGCCTATGGGACGTACACCCTGGTGAATCAGGTGCCGCTGGAAACTTATCTACGGGGTGTGGTGCCCCATGAAATTGGCTCTACGACTACGCCATCGGTGCTGGAAACACAGGCAATTCTAGCCCGGACGTATGCCTTGCGAAATCTGCGCCGCTTTGCCATTGATGATTACCAGCTTTGTGCCGATACCCAATGTCAGGTGTATTACGGATTAACGGGAATTACACCGGCAACCGATCGGGCGATCGCGGCCACTCGTGGAAAAGTCCTCACTTACCAGAACGAACTGGTGGATGCCGTTTATTCTGCGGCCACAGGAGGCGTGACGGCGGCCTTTAATGATGTCTGGCATGGCCCCAGTCGTCCCTATTTGCGCCCGATCATTGATTCGGTGGCCGCTAAGTGGGATCTGTCCCAGCAAAGTTTGGCCAATGAACAAAACTTCCGCCAGTTTGTCCAACAGAAGCAGGGCTTTAATGAGGATGACCAGAAATGGTTCCGTTGGCGTTATGACAGCAATTTGAGCGAGTTGAATCAGGAGTTGCGAGAGTATCTCAAATCCTTAAAAAGTCCTCTGGCTAATTTCAAAACCATTCAGCGTCTGGAAATTTTGCAGCGATCGCCTGCCGGACGAGTGCAAACCTTACGAGTCACCACCGACCAGGGAGCCGTTGATCTGGAAAAAGATAATATCCTGATCGCCTTCTATGCTCCGGCCAGTCTGCTGTTTTACATTGATCCCCTGTATGATGCCCAGAAAAAGCTGACCGGATATGCCTTTATCGGCGGCGGCCTGGGGCATGGAGTGGGCCTCAGTCAGAGTGGTTCCTATCGCCTAGGTAAACTGGGCTGGAACAGCGATCGCATCCTCAGCTTTTACTACCCTGGTACTCAGGTGCAATCGGTGAATAACTCCCTGGTGTTCTGGCGGGATCCTGCCAATCTTCAGCCTCCTGAGCCTCAAATGTAATCATTTTCAAATGGTCAGGGTTGGCAATGAACTCTTTCGCCAGCAAATATCCCGCGATCGTCCAGGTTTGATACTTGCGGGCTTCCTTGCCAATTAACCGGGCATCGGGGCCATCGTAGTATTCCGGCCACTAATCCTGGAGCAGGCGGCGCTCGGCAATGGCGATCGCATGGTATCCCAATTCAGCCCGGTTCATCTTACGCGCCGCCGTTAACATCCACAGCAATACAGGCCAACTGCCCCCATTGTGGTAAGACCAGGGCCGATTCTTCGGATCTGCCCCGGTAACAATCTGCCAGTCCCGATCTTCCAGGGCTGGATAGCATAACTTCATCGGCATATTTCCGACCAGATCTGCCCACTGCAATTCAATCAAATTCAAAATCCAGTGAGATTGATGCTCACTCGTCAGTCCACCAATAATGGCCATCAAATTGCCGATTGCAAAAAAGCGGCAATCCAACTGCGATGGCCCTAAATTTCCGGCCAGATAGCCTCCTGCCTCTGGCACCCATTTCGCTAACCGATAAAATGGAATGGAATCGGAGTAAATATTGAATTGATTCAGCGCTTCCTCGCCATACTCTTCGACTTGAAAACGATAAATCACATTCAAGCGATCGGTATCAATCCAGTAATTGTCTCGTAAGTGTTGTTGCAACGACCCTAAGCGATTTCTGGCCGCTTGTAAAATAGTCTGATTTTCTGGAATGGGAAGCAGCAATTCCAGACTGGTTCGCAGCGCTGCATAAAATAGCGACTGAATATCCAGAGGATGACCATACAGTCCCATGCGGCGATCGATCATGCTGGCTCCATCCGGCACCAACACCATCGGGTACATATCAAACCGCGTTACCAGACACAGTTCCAGCACCAGCCGAATACCTTCCTGGAAATCGCTACGCTGCACTAAAGCCGTATCTTGCGTGGAAATGACATAAGCTCGTAGCAACAGCACCCACCAGAGACTGCATCCGCCGGAGCCACCCGCCCGATCGCGTGATCACCAAAGTCTGGCTTGAGATACTCGCCGCCAATAATCGTGGCAATTTTGAAACTGGCAGGCAACAGTCCTCGACTGGGTTTTAAACACTCCAATTGCCCCGTCTTGGGCTGTAGTTTCAGGGTTTCTTCTAAAAAATGGCGCACAATATCCGGTCGGCCTTCAATCAAAAATAACAGCGCCGAGGGAAAGAAATCGCGAACGAAGCACTGATCGTAATTCAATGCCGCGATGTCAGGATCACGGGCCGCGATCGTGCCGATCGGTCGCCCGTTGTAATACATGATGGTTTTTTCCAGTTCATCCCAGGCTTGCTCGACCAGAGTACGTGTGGTGCGATCGCCCAACCTACTTAACCTCGCTTAAGATTTTAGATTTACGATTTTAGATTTTGGATTGTCCGGTACCTCGTGCCTTGCACCTCGTGCCAGTTTTGGATTTCGGATTTTAATCCTCTAACTGACACCGCCCTTCAGTTTGGCACAATCGTTGTTGGCGTTCGGTGACGATCGTGGCCAGATCCGGTCGTCCGGTCAGAGCCAGTCTCCAGTCTGCCCAGATTTCATAAATCCAGTCCACCAGAGGGCCAATGATGGGCCATTGAGTGGCGGCGTAGATCCAACCCATCCCCAAAACTTCATACACCCGGCGAAACACTTCCACATTTTGAATCACGGTGCCATCCGGCAGAACCGCATGAATCCGCCCCATTGCCGTTTCAAAGTCTACCCCACCATTGGCCGCAGCATTGTATTGATCATCAGCAATATCGACAAAGGCCACCAATCCCCGTCCGGCATCCCGTTTTTTCAGGAAATTGACTTCTCGTACACACAGCGGACAGGCTCCATCATACAGCAGTTTGATCTGCCAGGAAGTTGGAGAGGATTGGCCATCAGCCGCACGGAAAGATTGGGTATCAGGCAAAATCATGGAACTGTAATTCGGTGAAGCTGGACAAGTAACGCGGGTTACACGATCATCTTAAGAAATATAACAAGCCTT
>NZ_JBRAGO010000043.1:17744-35003 GCF_052746595.1 Leptodesmis sp. | reverse complement strand
CGATCTTGGGAAGCCCGCACCGTATGCGTAGCATTGGTGTCGGGAGGATGTCACGGAGGGAATCGAACCGTTCAAAGTCCTCCTTCTTAAGGGGGATTCAGGGGGTCCCGATAGAGTAAATTCGCGAACTAGGAGGTTTTAAAACACGCCCTAACGGCTTCCATTTGGACGGCGATCGCAGGTTCCATGCCACCTTCAGCCCAAAAAATCACAATTGCAATCATGCAGAAATCTCATGACGCAGTGAACAAAGTCAGCCATTCCTCCAAAGTTACGTCCTGATGCAAGTCGTGCAGTTCCCGAAAGTTGGGATGATTGCGACTAATGGGTTCTTGCTGAAACTGAATCTGCTCTTGAGCCAGCAGATCGTTCAGACGATCGCTGGACAGGATGAACTCGGCCCAGGCTTCCCCCAGCCCATCAAAACCAGACTATCTTCTAAGTCCTGATTTTCCTGCAATAGGGGAAAGTCAGGTTGGGTGGCAATCGTGGCTACCTGCTGTTCCAACCAGGCTCGAGTTTCAAAGGGGTTATTGCTGACGGTGTCCAGCCAGTGTTGTAGCATCCAGTTCACTCGTTGCTGCATCAGCAGGTTATACATTTCCTCCGTCAGAAGTTGAACGGAGCGAGGCACTCTGACAATTAACAGTCGGGTTAATTGGGGGGGCCCAGATTTTGGAATATAGGGTGTACTGACCGATCGCTTCTTCCTGTTGGTCTGCGATTGCTTTGAGACGTTGATGTTTATTGGGGTAGTACGTCAAGTCGTGCATCTGTAAGATGGGCCTGAACCGCCGAGTCACACGCCAACCTCCTGTCTTGTAGACGCTGAATAGATCCTGATTTTTTCGGACTTAACACCATGCCCCCTAACACTGTTAGTCAGCCCATTCAGGCTGACTCAGGCTGACTGTTATATCACTTACTCAATCGGATAGCGTAGTTTCTTCAAATTTGTTACTGTGGCCAATTTGCCAATTTTTAGTCTGCCCATCTTTCCCGATAGTTCCACTGTTTCACGCTCGGGAACCACGAGAATCGCCCCGCAGGAATGATGCCCTGGTTCACGGGCGCGGATAGCAGCCAGATTGGCCTGCTGTAAATTGCACTATAATGCAGCCCATTCCACCTTTATTTCCTGAGCCATGCTGCAGTTCCATCCGCCAGGTATTGGGCAACAGGTGATTAATACTGCTCTGGGCAGGTTGGTGTATTACCTTGCCGTTGGCGAACCCTGGTTGTTACCGTCCTCCGATGCTCAGCCACTGCTATTTCTCCATAATTTTGGTGGAGGTGCTTCAGCCTACGAATGGTCAAAGGTTTATCCAGCCTTTCTGGATAATTACCGGGTGATTGCTCCTGATTTAATTGGTTGGGGAAAATCAGCTCATCCGGTTCGGGATTATCGCATTGAAGACTATTTGGCAATTTTGACGGAGTTGATTGAGCAGACCTGTAATCAGCCCGCGATCGTTGTGGCTTCCTCCTTAACGGGAGCGATCGCCATTCGTCTGGCAATTCAACGCCCAGAGCTATTCAAAGCGCTGTTTCTGTCCTGTCCATCTGGATTTGCTGATTTTGGTCAAGATGCAGGACGACGCTTACCGTTGCAAGTGATTGGCACACCGTTATTGGATCAGTTCATTTACAGCCTGGGAGCGATGAATGAACTGGCCGTGCGTAACTTTCTGGAGCGGTTCTTGTTCGCTAACCCCGATCGCATCTCCCCAGAAATGGTACAGGCCTATCTGGAATCAGCTTCTCAACCGAATGCCCAGTATGCAGCCCTGGCTTTCTTGCGAGGAGATTTGTACTTTGATCTAGCCCATTATATCGGACAACTAATTGTTCCTACAGCGATCGTCTGGGGGGAAGAGGCTCAATTTACAAGTGCCGACCTGGGGCAACGGTTAACCAGCCTCAACCCCAAGACTATTCAACTGTTTGTGCGTCTGGCTGAAACGGGAGTACTGCCTCACCTGGAACACCCGGCTATGATCATTGCCCTATTACAAGAGTTCCTGGCCAAAATGAGTACCACTCCTGGCGCACCTACCGTTTCTTGACCCAATCCTCTCCCACCTGAATCGTAATATCCGATTCGACATCCCCAGTGGAGTCGGCCTGTATCTGGCCCAGACCTAACACTTTTTGCAAATTCTCAGCCGCTGTTAAATCCCCCCGTTGAGGAATAACTTCAGTTTGGGGCTGGCGATTGATCTGTTCTCCAGAAATATAGACATTAGAAAACCCTAATTTAGTTAGCGTTTCTTGGAGTTGGTAGGGAGCATCGGGATTGCCAGAAGCATTTTGAATCACAATCTTGAGGGAATTAGCAGTAGGTTCCTGATTGATATCTGTGAAATCCAGAGGCTCCACCCCAAAATACTGTTTCATCACGCGATCGCGCCCTGCCGGATCCATAATCCAGTAGCTGGCGACATATTCATCCGGGCCACTGAAGCGGCCAGGTAGCATCACCATTTTCACACCACCATCAGCCAGTTTCCGTCCGGCACTTACTAGGGCCAGCATTTCTTCTATGCTGAGATTAGTATCAATGTACTTCTGCATCGCTTGTACCAGCATGGGAATGCGGGGAATCACAGTGGGGCTGGTCAGTTTCTTGCGTAGAGCTTTGAGGAGAGCCTGTTGGCGTTGTACCCGACCAATATCTCCCAAATCATCATGTCGGAAGCGGGCAAATTGTTCAGCCTGGGCACCACTTAAGGTTTGCAGCCCTGGATTCAGATCAATTTTGAGCTTCTGGGTCTTATCTTCATACTGCATCCGCTTCGGAACGTAGACCTCAACTCCCCCCAACAAATCCACCAGTTCTCGGAAGGCTTTGGTACTAACTCGCACATAGCGGTCAATTTGTACCCCATTCAACGCTGCACTGACCGTTTGGGCTGCTAACGTTGCACCTCCTTTCATATTCGCGGCATTAATCTTGCTGGTTCCCTCTCCTGGCAGATACACCTGGGTATCTCTGGGAATTGACAGCAAACTGACTGTGTCCGTTACTGGATCGACCCGCAGCAGCAGCATGGTATCGCTGTTGCCATCAAAAATATTGGGGCTATCCTGTTTGTCACCGGAGGATAGATCAATCCCCATCAGCAAAATGTTGACCGGACGGCCCACATGATAGCTAAGCCCAACCTGCCACAGGTCGGGTGATCTCCCATCTTGATCCTTAGCAACCAGACCTACAGGCAGCGGTACCATCAGGGCTGCCGTCAGCCCCAGCGTGACAGATATGGCTGTGGTCAGACCGATCGCCAGTGTCTTTCGTACCTCTTGCCACGGAGATCGGTACCGGACGAGTTGAGCATGTGGCTCAGGAACCTGAGGAGCAGCATTCCTGGAGGTGGGATTTTGACTTTTACCGGGGTAACCAGAAAGACCTTTACTGGAAGTGCTGGATGTCTCAGTAGCTCCCTTGGCTTCAAGCTTTGAATTCGAACCTGTTTCCACCTGCTTCACGTTCTCTCCCACCTATTTGAGTTAAACCGTCATATATCACTGATTTGAAATTCTGAATATTTCGATACACAAACTTTCAAAATTATACTGTGATGTTTCCCTCATAACCTCCCTCTACTGACATGGAGTCTTTAAAGGGCGTTTTAAAAGCCCAAGTTTATTCCATAAGGCGTGGCTTTGGGTAACAATTCCTTCTCTACCTCTCTTAACCCCATTTCCCTCACCTTTCCTGATTAGACACTCAAACTCAGGAAAAGGTTTGCAAGAAGGTACGAAATTACTTAAACGCCGATCAAAGTAAAGTTGTGAAGAACCGTAATTGGCTGAATATTGCAGAGTCCTTAATGCTCCTAGGATCCGGCGTCGGTTCGATCGCCACCGTTGCTTCTCAACAGGTACTGTATACGGCTGCTCCGGTTTCTGCGCTACTGATTCTGAATGTACTGAACCATCGTCGTATTGAAAGAGAGTCGCAAAGTCAGACTTCAAGTGCGATCGCCGAACTAGATCAAAAACTATCTGGATCAATTTCCACCTTGCAGCAACAGATTCAGACCCTGCCCAGCCCCCTGCATCTGGCAAACCTGAGAAAGGACTTACAGAATAAAAATCAGGAAATTTTTAACGACCTGAACCAGAAAATTCAACACTTGCAGCAGGAAATTGCCAAACCTGGATGGCGTACCCTACCCCATGAAGTTAACCGACTTCGGGAACAGTACTCGGCCCTGGTTAACTCCGTTGCTGGGGTACGAGAGTCTCTGAGCCGTGTGGACACTATTGGTCAAGTGAAAGCCGTGGAAGCTGAAATCCAACAGCTAAAAGAAGAAGTGGCTCAACTTCGAGCGCAACCTCAGGGAATTGCTAATGATCAAAAATTGCATCATTACCGCATCCTGCAGGATCAAATTAACCACTTGAATCGTCGCCTAAATAAACTTCCTGCTCCCTTTGATGCTACTACCTTAAAGCAAGAAGTTGACTCTCTAATCAAGGTACTGAGTGACATGGTGTCTCGTCGGGATTTGGCGCGGGTAGAAGCGCAACTCGAACGCTTAACCCGACAGGAAAACGAATTAGAGCAAACCGTTGTCCCGCTTAAAATTGCTTCTGGAATTCTCAAAAATCAACTGGATACCCTGACAGGTAAGCTGGCTACTATTGAAATTGCCACTCCCTGGCTATCCAGTTCGGCACCCTACCTGGAACCTGAAGCCCTTGCCGCGCTTAAAGCAACCATTCACAGTTTGGAAGAACGATTGGCTCAGGTCGCCCACGCCTCTGATCTAAACAGCTTACGAGATGAGTTTCAAACCCTGATGGCGACCCATCTCAGACCATTACAGCAACAACTAGATGCTGTTCAGCAACAAACCCAGGATCTGGAGCAGCAACAGAGAACTTTGCGAGATTGGGTCAATCATCTGCCTCAATTACTTGATTCCAGTGCTCTACAAAACGAAATTAAGTATCTGGCAACCCGCGTAGAGTGGGCAGAAAATACAATGGTAGACCTGCAAACCCAGGTAGAATCAGCTAAACGACCGCAGACGGACTATGAATTGGTGTTTGATGTTAAAGCCAGGGATCAAGGATCAGGGCTCGGGAATCAGGGATTGAGCGATTGCCCGCAGCCCGCAGCCTGCAACCTTCAGCTTCCCTTAAGCAGTCGATCTTTACTCGAACAAGCTCTCCAAACCGCCCAGGCCCGGTTGGTTGTAGTATCTCCCTTTCCCGATCCAGCCATATTGGATGCGGCCATGTTTGAGCAGTTTCGACAATTTCTTGATCGCCACGGATGTCTGGATATGGGCTGGGGGTATCTGGGAGAAGGCCCAACTTGGCAGATATCTCCCTGGGAAAACCGCTCCCTACCTCGCTCTATGAATCATCGCCGGATGATTAACCCAAAAGATACTCCCTTTCTGTTCAATACCCTGAATCAACTGACGGAGTTGAAAAAGCAATATCCAGAGCAATTCCGCTTTAAAGTGCTGGGAACGGATGAAAACTTTCTGGTCTGCGATCGGGCCTATGCGATTTTAGGTTCCCAGTCAATGGCTACGGCCAGTGTGGTGTTTCCTACTGCTGCTGTTGGCCTGCGTATTACCGACCCAGAGGTAATCCAACAGCTGGTGGAGCGGTTTGATCATCCAGTTCTGAGAGCAGATGATGCAGTTGCTTACTTTAACCGGGCGACCTCCCGCTATGACCTGGGCGATCGTCAGGGTGCGATTGCGGATTATACTCAGGTGCTGAAAACTTATCCCAACGATGACGTGACTTATAACAATCGGGGATTGGCTCGCTACGACTTGGGTGACAAGGAAGGGGCTATTGCAGATTTTCAGGCGGCCATCCAGCATAATCCCGATAGCTACATTGCTTACTGCAATCGGGGAGTAGTGCGGTCTGAACTGGGTGATAAGCTGGCCGCGATCGAAGATTTTACCCACGCTATTCAACTCAAACCCGACTACTCGCCTTCCTACTTTTACCGGGGGTTAGCCCGTACCCGAATGCAGAACCGCTCTGGTGCGATTCAGGATTACAACGAGGTAATTCGTCTGCAACCTGATGATGCCGCTGCTTACCTGTATCGTGGATTGGCTTATGCCAAATTAGGACAACCAAGGGAGGCCATGCAAGATTTACAGCGGGCAGCTCAACTCTTTTCTGACCAGGGAGATATTGCCAATTACCAGCAAAGCCTCAATACGCTTAAAAAACTCCAGGAGACAGTAGCCTGCTGAATCGGAGCGATCGCTGGAAGTGGGGATAGGGGATCAGGAATTGGGAATTAGGGATTGGGGATTAGGGGTTAGGAAAAGGTCATCATCCCCTGATCGCGTTATCTTGTCATCCCGCCACCCGAATCATAGCCGTAATCCACGAATGCCGGAGTACAGGAACCACAGGCCAAAAACCAATGAGACAAGAATGGTAATCGGGCGACTGTTCCGGTTCAGCCACTCGGAAAGCTGATTCAGGGTGGATTTTGATCGCTTAGGTACGACAATTCGCAGCAGGATGGGGAGGAGTAGCAAAGATTCGGCCAGCAGAATGAAGAGTAAGTAGGCGATCGCGATATCCGGTTGGCTTAATTCTGCAGCTGCGATCGTCGCCAGGGCATTAAGGGTAAAAACCCACAATTTTGGCGCAATCAAGGGCAAAGTAATCCCAATGCCCAGCGCCTTTAGGGGAGTTACCTTATCAAGACGGGATAGCCATCTGGGGGGTGGCTCGTCAGGATCAAGCTCTCCACACCATTTTTTATAAGCGGTAATCAACAGCAAAATGCCAAGCACCAAGAGCAAGGTTGCATGGCTGGACTCTTACCGTTGCTTTCCTACGTAACTGCGGCGAGCCAATGAAAACGAAACCAAATATGGCTCCCTGAAGTAGGCGGGTGATTGTCATCCCAGTCACATAGGCGATCGCTTTTAGCAGCCCTCGCTTAGACTTTTTAGGAGCAGCAAACCAATGATGATTTGCAAGGGGACGACCGCACTACCAATGATGTAGGGCAATAGCGAAATCAGCACGTTTCCCATAGATCACTCCGGATCGTAGTGGGGGGTTTCCAGATCTCTCACTCTCTGACAACTGCAGCATCCTGATAGAACTATCGGCAAATATCCCAACTTTGGCAACAGTGCCGTCTTCCCGCCTTCTACAATGAAAGAGCAGTCCACCTGTCAAGCATTTTGATTCAAGCAGAGACTCTCGAATTATTGGAATGGTCGCGGCTTTGTCAACACCTCTCTACCTTTGCGGCCACAAAATTAGGAGCGATCGCGGCCCAGCACCTGAAAATTCCCACCCATCTGGATGCAACCTTAACCCTGCTAGCGCAAACGCGGGAAGTGTATGAGCTAGAAAGCCGCCTGCCCAGTGGATTGAAGTTTGAAGGCATCGGGGATATCGGTGAATCGTTAGAACGGGCAGCATTACATGGGGTTTTGACCGGGTCAGAATTACTCACCATTGCCACTACTCTGGCCGGGGCACGGAATTTGCGACGGGTGATTGATGACCATCCCGATCTGGAAGTGCTGAATGATCTGGTGCAGGATTTACGCACCTATCCCGAACTGGAACAGGAGATTCACCACTGCATTGATGATCACGGCGATGTTTTAGATCGGGCCAGTGCCAAGTTAGCTGGTATTCGAGAGCAATTGCGGCGGGGACGCGATCGAGTGTACAGCATTTTGCAAAACATTCTGCAACGGAAGGCCAACGCCATCCAGGAGCACCTGATCACTCAGCGAGCGGGACGATTTGTGTTGCCTGTAAAAGCACCGCAAAAAGATGCGATTCCCGGCATTGTGCATGACACCTCCATGAGTGGTGCCACCTTGTATGTGGAACCCCAACCCACGATTAATCTAAACAACCAACTGCGCCAACTCCAACGACAGGAGCAGGCGGAAGCAGAAGCCATCCGACAGGCATTGACGGAAAAAGTTGCTGCCGTAAAACCGGATTTAGAGCGACTGCTGGCGATCGCCACCACCCTCGACTTGGCCACTGCCCGCGCCCGCTACAGCTACTGGCTGGGTGCTAATCCCCCCCGGTTCATTGATTTTGGATTGCCGATTGCCGATTTGGGATTGGAAGCCTCATCTGACGAAAATCCAAAATCCAAAATCCAAAATCCAAAATCTGAGCATCCGAAATCGGAAGCGATTACTTTACGTCAACTCCGCCACCCCCTGCTAGTCTGGCAACAGCAACACGAACAGGGCAGACCGGTGGTGCCGATCGATCTGGTTATTCAGCCTCACATCCGGGTGGTCGCGATTACTGGCCCCAACACAGGCGGCAAAACCGTCACTCTAAAAACCCTGGGAATTGCTGTACTGATGGCAAAAGTGGGACTTTTCGTGCCCGCCCGCGAACCCGTAGAACTGCCCTGGTTTGATCAGGTACTGGCCGACATCGGGGATGAGCAATCCTTACAACAAAGCCTATCCACCTTTTCGGGCCACATTCGGCGCATTAGTCGGATTTTAGATGCCCTGGAGGTAGGACAGGTAGAGGGCAAAGTGCAGGAGGCAGAAGGTAGGGAAGGTAGAGAAGATGGGGAGGATAGAGAAGATAGAGAAGGCCAGGAAGGACAATTCAGAACTCAAAATTCAGAACTCACCCCTCCGCATCCTGCCCCATTTCCCCTATCTCCCTCATCTCCCCCATCCCTGACCCCTGATCTCCAACCCCTGATCCCCCATCCCCGATTCCTCGTTCTCCTCGATGAAGTCGGAGCCGGAACTGATCCCTCTGAAGGTAGTGCGCTGGCGATCGCCCTCCTGAAATACCTGGCTGACCATGCCGCGTTAACTATTGCGACAACGCACTTTGGGGAACTGAAGGCATTGAAGTATCAGGACGAGCGGTTTGAAAATGCGTCGGTGGAATTTGATGATGTCTCCCTATCGCCGACTTACCGACTGTTATGGGGTATTCCCGGTCGCTCTAATGCGCTGACGATCGCCCGACGCTTGGGACTGAAGGAAGAATTGATTGCTCAAGCCCAATCCTATGTTGGTGGCGCATCGGAAGATGTGAATGCGGTAATTGCTGGGTTGGAAGCACAACGACGGCAGCAGGAAAGCAAATCTCAGATGGCAGAGCAACTGCTGAAGCAGGCAGAACGGTTGTACAAAGAGGTGTCCCGCAAAGCAGAAGCATTACAAGAACGGGAGCGATCGCTGCAAGTGGCGCAGGAACAGGCAGTGCAGGAGGCGATTGGGGAGGCCAAACGGGAAATTGCTCAGGTGATTCGGCAATTGCAGCAGGGGCCAGTCACGGCTCAGGCGGCTCAACAGGCCACTGCATCCGTGAACCAATTAGCAGAACGCCACCTCCCCTCGCGTCAGGTTAAACCTCAGCCCAAACCGGGATTCCGGCCTCAAGTAGGCGATCGCGTTCGCATTCCCCGCTTGGGACAGACGGCAGAAGTACTGACGGCTCCCGATGCTAATGATGAGATCACCGTGCGGTTTGGCCTGATGAAGATGACCGTATCCCTCCAGGATGTCGAGTCTCTGACAGGCGAAAAACCTGTGATTGAGAAAAAACCAGAGAAAATCCCGGAAACCGGAGACAAGTCTAAGGGGAAAGGCCGCGAGTCTCACGAGCAAACACCTGCTCCAACGACAGTTCCCACGGTTCGAACGTCCCAGAACACGATCGACATTCGCGGTAGCCGGGTCGCGGATGCGGAGATCACCCTCGATCGCGCTCTATCGGAAGCCCAACGCACTGGGGGCGCACTCTGGATCATTCACGGTCACGGCACGGGAAAATTGCGGCAGGGTGTCCATGCCTTTCTGCAACAACATCCCCTGGTCAATCGCTACGAACTCGCTCCCCGTGAGGAAGGGGGTTCTGGGGTGACGATCGCTTACTTGCATTAGGTGCCTGTTGAGGATGGGAGAGCGGAGAAGTGAAGAAGTGCAGGAGTAAAGAGGTAGAGAAGTTACTGGAAGCATTATCCCTTCACCCCTCTACCCCTTCACCTTTTTCTATTCCCTATTCCCTACTCCCTAATTAGACAGAGCCTCCGGTGGGGGAGGAGGTTCAGCCGGAGCGGGAGGTGTTGGCGGTTCTGGGGCTGCCGGAGCCGGGGCTTCATTGGCTGGAGCCGCTGGGGGAGGAGGGGGATCCGCTGGAGCCGGAGCTTCATAGCGAGGAGCGGGTGCCTCGTAGCTGGGGAAATAGCCACTGGAACCACTGCCAGAACCGTAACTGCTGGAGCCAGAACCGTAGGAACCTCCCGATGAGTCGTAGGAGTTACCGGATGATTCGGAGGAACTGCCATCGTCTGATTCTGGATCGTAAAAGCCAGAGCGCGTTGATCGCGGTTGCACGGGCTTGGCCTTGATCATCCCCTTGCGACCTTCCAGCTTTGGCAACTCAGGAAATTTCTCGACCGGCATCTTATTGGTGACTTGTTTCATAAAATCATGCCAGACCTCTGCCGCTGTCGCACTGGCACTGCCCGTGGGCGTATTATCATCATTGCCCAGCCAGACCCCTGCGGCAATTTGGGGAATAAAGCCAACAAACCAGAGGTCGCGAGCTTTTTCAGACGTGCCCGTTTTGCCAGCCGCCGGACGATCCAGGGCTGCAGCCGCTCCGGTACCACCACTGATCACCCCTCGCAGCATCCAGGTGACGATCGCAGCCGTTCCTTTATCGATCGCCTGCTTGGGTTTCGGTTTTGCTTCATAAATCACCTTCCCCTGGCGATCCAAGATCCGGGTGATACCGTGAGCCTCAATAAATTTGCCTTGATTCGCCAACGTCGCATAGACATTGACCATTTCCAGCAAATTCACTTCTGAAGTCCCCAATGCCAGAGAATAAGCCGGAAGCAGTTTGGACTTAATTCCCATTGCTTTGGCAAGCTGGATTGTTGGCTCAAACCCAACATCCACCAGGACTTTGACGGCAATCACGTTGACGGACTGGGCGATCGCATCTCGCATAGACATCCAGCCATAATGCTTGCGATTGGCATTCTTCGGCTTGTATCCATCCACCATATAAGTCGCATCTAGATAGCCGTCATTGGGAGAAAAGCCAGCCGCGATCGCGGCGGTGTAAACAATCGTCTTAAAAGAGGAACCCGGTTGCCGCTGCGCCTGGGTCGCCCGGTTAAACTGCCCGCTCTTCTTAGAATCCCTGCCGCCCACCATCGCCCGAATTTCACCAGTCTTCGGATCAATGGCTACCAGAGCCGCCTGCCCAAATCCTTCATAAGGGCCAATATTTTTAATCGCGTTCTGTACTGCCTGGTCTGCGGCTTTCTGCCATTTGGGATTAAGTGTCGTTTCTACCGTCAGTCCCCCTTCTTCCAGGACTTCCTTCGAGACATATTTTGGCAGTTGCTGCTGTACGTAAGTCGTAAAGTAGGGCGAATCGCTATAGAACTTTTTGGGAATACCCGGTTTCAGAGTCAAAGGAGTTGCTTTCGCCTGGTCTGCCTCAGACTCGGTAATGTATCCGGCCTCCACCATCCGGTCTAAAACCACGTTACGCCGTTCTTTGGCAGCTTCCAGGTTGACTAAGGGAGAATACACACTGGGAGCCGGGGGTAAACCAGCTATCGTCGCTGCTTCTGACAACGTTAGCTGACTCACCGACTTACTGAAATACACCCAGGCGGCATCGGCCACTCCATAGGCACCCGAACCCAGATAAACCAGATTCAGATAATCTTGCAGGATTTGGTCTTTGGGTAGTTCCCGGTTAATTTTCTGAGCCATCATTGCTTCCCGTAGCTTACGGTCAAAGCTACGATCCTGGTTCAAATACACCAGGCGGGCTAACTGTTGAGTAATGGTGCTGGCTCCTTCCACTACATCTCTGGCCACCAGATTAGAAGCGATCGCTCGACCAATCGACTGGAAATCAATGCCACCGTGCTGGTAGAAGCGACGGTCTTCTGCGGCAATGAAGGCATGCTGTACCAACGGCGGAATTTGTTGAATTGTTAATTTTTCGCGAGTAGCAGGCCCTTGTTGTTGCAGAACCGTGCCATCTTGAGCCTTAATAGTAAGAGTGCCTTTGCGGGTAAATCTGGCAATGTCGGATGTACTGGGCAAACTGCGATCCAGAGTCCAGTAGCCCCAGAGCAGGCCACCACCAGCGGTCACCCCCAACAATGCTAACCAGAACCGTTTGTAGCGATAGAGGGGCCGCCCCTGAGGAGCCAACACAGGAGCCATGCGATCGCCCAGTTCAGGCAACTTGAGGCAGATTGCAAGTTGCTGTAGGCGTGCCAGATAGCGGTTTGCGGAAGACTCAGGATCGGATGGTATGGAAGGCTTACCGTTTTTTTCTTCAGCCAGATCCAATGGAGGAATCCCTCCCGTATCAGATGGAGTTTGATTAGGCTTTAATTCCCTGGCCTGTTCGGATAAGCTTTTCAGCTTTGCAACAAAATTGTCCACTTAGAACCTCATCACCGCCGAACTATTCGCTGTTCGTATCTCCGGAGCCGGATTTCACCATTCTCAAAGAATTTAGAATCCAGACTTCAACCACTATACACATCTTGTGGGATCAAGAACACTTTAATCCGCAAGATGATTGGGATCAAAGAGAGATATTCATACAGCGATCGAGCGTCCCAGTGCTAAGGCGGCCACCAGCATCCCTAAAACCAGGAAGGGTTGGGCGCTGGCCTGATATTTCACATCATTCTGGAGGGGATCGCGGAGGAAGTACATATCCTGAAACGTGATCTGAGGAATAATTAACGAAATTAATATGGCTGCATACAAATTTTGGTGAATGAAGATCAGGTAGGCAGCAATCAGTCCCTGAAACACATCAATCATCAACACACAGATCCAGGCCGCTGGTTTCACACCAAACATGACAGGCAGGGACTGTAATCCCAGTTGGCGATCGCCTTCCACACTTTTGAAGTCATTGACGATTGCGATCCCTAATCCAGCCAGACTGTAACACAGGGTCAGCACCATGATTGTTGGAGTCAAGTCACCAAACAACGCCTGACCGGCCCACCAGGGAAACGCAATATAACTCGCTCCCAGGGCATAGCCGCCCAGCCAGCCATTCTTTTTCAGCTTCAGTGGTGGCGCAGAGTAAATGTAGGACAGGAAGGAACCCACCAGGGCAATCACTGTAATGGTGGGAAATTGGTGTCCGGCCCACTGATCCAGGGCAAAGGCAACGGCTATTCCGGCAATCAGCAAGACCCAGATTTGCGTCACGACTTGAGGCAGGGAAATGGCTCCAGAGGGAATGGGTCGATAGGGTTCGTTAATCGCGTCAATCTCACGATCGTAGTAGTCGTTCAAAATTTGAGTATATCCGGTCAGCAGGGGGCCAGAGAGTAACATACAGGCCGCTGCCACCAGCACATTTTCCAGACTCCAGTGAAAATTGCCAGAGGCCGCTGCGCCACAGACCACACCCCAGATCAAGGGAATCCAGGTGATCGGCTTCATCAACTGCAGGCGGATTTTCCAGATGGAGGTTTCTCCCGGTTGGGCACCTTTCATGCCCAGCAACTGCCGCGCCTTGGCACTGCGATCGCCCGCAGTAGTAGACTCTACCGCCCCAGTGGCAACAGAATCAGTCGCAGGAGGACTGGATGCAACTGGATCCAGGGATGATGGCGAAGGATTCAGGTCAGACATATTGAACACCCAGTCTAGAAGGAGATGATTAAGAAACCGTCTTGAAACTTAGCACTAGCCACCGATCGACCCCGCAATTCTGGTGGCAGCAGCACATTCCGCCGTTGATCGCCAGCTTCGATTGTCAATTCAGGGCCGTATTGGGTTAGTTTAACCTGTTTTCGGTCAAAACCAGGAAGAAAGAGACTGACTTTCCGTTCCGCCACATTCACCGCGATGGGGCGAGGGGCCTGGGCTGCCTGGTTAAAATCAGGTAAGGCATCCACCAGTGGTTGCCAATCGTTGGCAGGTTGGGTGGGCACCACATTGATAGGCAGTGGCTGAAACTGATCTGCCAGTACACTTGTGTCTTGGGATTGGTTGAGCAGCACCCCAGCTACTGTCAGTCCTGCCTGTTGCGCTGCACCCCAAAGATACTTTGCTGTGACGATCGCCCCTTCATCTACTGTGGTGACTAGATAGGCAACCACTCGATTGGGATCAGCCAGAGCCGCTCTCCCCTGCTCCAGAACGGAATTCATTTGCTGCGTCGCGGGTTGATCAAACAAGTCCCCTGTCCAACTGACGTTGAGCACCGTAGCGGCGATCGGTTGCAGAAGCGGCACCAGGGTTTTTCCCAGGTCGGAGTTAGCAAACACCTGACGGAAACGACGCAGATACCAACTGGCAATTTCCGGCGTTCCAATCGCCCGCAGGGTGGTCTGATCGCCTGCTCCATCAAACACAATCACATCGTAGCGATCACTGGCATCGTATTCCCGAATTGCATTCAGGGCAAGAGCGCTGTCCATTCCGGGCAGCACCCCCAATTCCTGACCATACACCTCTTTGAAGAAGGGAGTCCGGAGATATTGAGCTTCCAGCTTTTTCACCTCTTCCCAGCTCCGCTCCAGTAAAGTCGTGGCCTGGAGTTGAACCACGTCTAAATTAGCTTCCAGAGATTGGGGATCGGCTTCCAGTACCGTTCCTAACAGCAATCCTACGGCAGGGCCAGGATCTTGAGTGGCAAATAATACTCGCCTTTCCTGACCAGCCAGCCGCTTTGCCGCCGCGATCGCGATCGTCGTGCGGCCTACTCCACCTTTTCCTAAAAATGTCAGAATCTGAGCCATGATCTCCGTCCCCAAGGTTTCAATATAGGCATGACCGAACTTTTTGCCATTAGCCTGTCGAAGATCCCCCTAAATCCTCCTGATCAAGGGGAACTTCTGGACACAATTTCCCCCCTAACCAGGAAGACTTTCAGACAATTTCTCCCCTGATTAAGGGGGCCAGGGGGGATCAACTCTATCTTCCAGGAGGTTTAGAGAATTCAGATCAGTGATCTGGCTTTGCCTATCAGAAAATTTTGACACAATCTCTTGTTTCAGAAAGCTTTGCCTGAAAACCTCGCAAAAAGCTCTGTTCTCTTTTAGAGTTTAGGCATCTGCTTTGGGAACTGTCTGACGACACAGCTTCAGGGTGTAAGCTATTGCACCACTTCAATCTCATCGTCAAAAAACCAGGTCGCAAATTTATCCTCAAACTGCACCAGAACACCAACACCGCTGCCATCCGTCATCTTGTAATCCTGGATGGTGCCAACCTGGCCCAATCTTTTAGCCACCAATTCAGATACGCGATCACGCAACCGACGGATACGAACTTTCTGACCGACTTCCATCTCAACTCCAAAGCTACAAGCCATGAAACAGTGTATCAGCGTCCTGTACCTGATTTAGCGATTGGGGAACAAAAAAGGTGGATGGGAGTTAGGAATTCGGGATCAGGGGTTAGGGATTAGCTCCGATTCCCAATCCCTCCATTGGTATTAAGATCCAAAAAGTCGATCGTTCTACAAATTGTAATGCTGGCAAAACGAATTCTGCCGTGTCTGGATGTGAAAGCGGGGCGAGTGGTGAAAGGGGTCAATTTTGTGGATCTGCGAGATGCGGGAGATCCGGTGGAATTGGCACAGGTTTACAATCAGGCGGGGGCGGATGAACTGGTGTTTCTAGACATCACAGCCACCCATGAAGACCGGGACATTATCATTGATGTGGTGTATCGGACGGCGGAACAGGTGTTTATTCCCCTGACGGTGGGGGGTGGGATTCAAAGTTTGGAGACGATTAAACAATTGCTTCGGGCGGGAGCCGATAAAGTCAGCATCAACTCGGCAGCGGTACGGGATCCCTCCCTGGTCGATCGCGCCAGCGATCGCTTCGGCAACCAGTGTATTGTGGTAGCGATCGATGCCCGTCGTCGCACCGATCCAGATAATCCTGGCTGGGATGTGTATGTCCGGGGAGGACGGGAAAATACGGGACTGGATGCGATCGCCTGGGCCAAGGATGTAGAGAAGCGAGGCGCGGGAGAATTGCTCGTCACCAGTATGGATGCAGATGGTACGCAGGCGGGGTATGACCTGGAATTGACCCGCACGATCGCGGAACAGGTAGAAATTCCCGTGATTGCCTCCGGCGGCGCAGGCACCTGTGAACACATTTACGAAGCCTTGACCGAGGGGAAGGCAGAAGCGGCCCTGTTAGCCTCTCTCTTGCATTATGGACAGTTGACGGTAGAGCAGATTAAGTCTTATCTGGCAGAACATCAGGTCGTGGTGCGATCGGTTTAGGGTTGTGCCTAGAACTCGGATTTCTGCTGGTTGTCCAGAAATCTACTGCAAGCATCTAGAGGAATCCGAGTTCTGGAACCAGGGTGGGTGGCTAGAACTCGGATTTCTGCTGAATATTCAAGGGTTCTGACAGACTCAATCACAAGAAATCTGAGTTCTGGAAAGCCAAGAAACCCGGTTTCTGAAATCTTGCAGGCTCCCATCTACTCCCATTTGCGTTTCCGTGCATCGTTTACCAATTGTTTAGCCTTTTCAAGGTCTTGGGCCAATTTCCGCTTAACTAGTTCTTGGGGTAGGCGATCGCAATCCCGATTTGGATTGACCCAGATTCCTTTTGGTACAGCTAAATTGCACAGGGGCGGCGGATTCGGCCCCTCTAGTTGTTGAGCTAGCAAAACTCCACTGCGGAAATCTGTGGCAAGTAAGATGGCCCCTTGTAAATTAGCATAACCAATGCCAATGCCAAGGTCTGCCTTCTGCAAATTGGTATGGTAAGGCCTGCCCCTTGCAAGTCTGCTCCCCAGAGGTTTGCCCCTTGCAAATCGGCTTCCCAGAGGTTTGCCTTTTGTAAATCAGCATTTACAAGACTTGCCCCTTGCAATTTGGCATTGTTGAGTTTTGCTTCTTGCGATTTAGCATCGCCCAGATTTGCCCCTTGCAAATCGGCTTCCTGGAGGTCTGCTCCTTGCAAATCGACATTGCTTAGTTTTGCTTTCTGTAAATTAGCTCTAAAAAAGTTGCCCCTTGCAAATTGGCGGTGCTAAGGTCTGCTCCTTGCAAGTTCGCCTCTTGGAGGGCTGTCTTTTGCAAATTAGCTTTCCAAAGTATAGCCTCCTGCAATTTGGCTTTGCTGAAGTTCGTCCCTTGCAATTTGGCTTCTATGAGGCTTGCCCCTTGCAAATCAGCATCCTGCAGGTCTACATCCTGCAAATTGACATTTCGGAGGTTTGCTCCTTGTAAATTGGCATTTCG
>NZ_JBRAGO010000043.1:0-17644 GCF_052746595.1 Leptodesmis sp. | reverse complement strand
CATTTCGGAGGTTTGCTCCTTGTAAATTGGCATTTCGAAGATTTACTCCTCGTAAATTGGCATCGCTGAGGAATGCCTCCTGCAAAATGCCAGTTTTCCCTTTAGGAGCTAGGAGATCAGCAGAACTCAAGAACTGAAGGAGTAAAGTCTGTCGCTTCGTGTCTAAGTCTCTTAAAGCTGTAGTAGTCCTTGATTGAGCCAGAACAAACACCTCATCTTCGAGTCTAGCTTTCCTCAATCCCTTATTCATCAACAACTCAGACATTTGATCTAAGTACTTATTAAGGGTCTCTTGTTTAGCACGTTCTTCAGCTAGTTGCTGATCTTGTTTGCGCCTGTCATCAGCTAATTGTTGGTCTTGTTTGCGCCTGTCGTCAGCCAACTTATCCTGGCGTTGTGAGGCCTGCTGATTAAGGTAATAACCACCCACCGCCAGTAACATAGGCACAATCAACAACTGCAATATATCCCACAACTTTTTATCCCCGATGCCAGTCCACTTCCAAATCCTTTGGATATTTGAATGAGTATAATCACTCGCCCATTCCATAGGAGAACGTTCTGCTTTGAGAGAGTCTATCGCCTTTTTCAAGTCCTCTAATTCCGGAGAACCTCCTTTACCATCACGCGCTTTCCAAAGCTCATAAGCTTTGGTTTTTACCTGTTCATTTGGAAAAGGACGAGGCTTTTGACAAGGGGAGTGCTTCCACATCGGCGATCGCGAATACTCTTACAACAAGAATAATCGCAGAAACCGTAGGATGGGCAAAAGGCATCGCCGTGCCCATCAAACCCTTCGGACTCCTCAGGATGGGCACGCTTGGCTTTGCCCATCCTACTAATCTGGTGGGTAAGGCGGGTTGGAATTGCGGCTGCATCATCCTGCGCTCCCAGAGCTGAGCAAGTGATTCACTTCTACTGTTTCCCTGAACTGTAAAGATTTTCGATTGAACTAATAAGAGATTGCTCTGAGGCAATTTCCCCTGATTTTGGTCAGAACCGCTTGTAATCAGGAACCTTTGCAGGATTCGCACAGCTTCAAACAGGTGTGCCATTTTCTGAGTGGCTGTTACAATGTGTAACGTATGCTGATCATTATTCTTGCGATCGTCATTGCTCTGGTTGCCTGGTCCCTGCATCTGATGCAGGAGGCGATGGAGCACCATGAATTCTCGTTGATGCTGGCCGGAACTTTGGTGGCGTTTTCGGCTGCTGCACTGGTGGGAGTTTATTTTTTAATGGGTAATTATATTGGCTACCTGTCTCGAATGCCCCATCAGGCTTCTCATGAATTTTCCTATAGCGAAATTCAGTTGGTCGGTCTGAATCAATTCATTGAAAAAACCGAAACAAAATACATAGAAAAACAAATAAAGATCAAACATTAGCAAGGTGGCTGGGATGGTGGCAACGATGCTGAAACGGTATCTGATAATTTTGTGTGTGATCGCCCTCTCCATCCTGTGGCTCCTGTTGTTGGCTCAGCCTGCTTTTGCCAAGGAAGATACTCGATTTTTGGGTTACGGTAACGCGCATCTGGAGAATCAAGACTTTTCCCATCAAGATCTTTCCGGTGGCATTTTTGTTTCAGCGGAGATGCGGGGTACCAATTTTAGTGGAGCCGATTTAACGAACGCGATTTTGACCAAGGGCAATCTGTTAGGTGCAAACCTATCAGGAGCTAATTTAACAGGGGCCCTGGTCGATCGAGTGACGCTTTACAAGGCCAATTTAACGAATGCCATCTTCACGGATGCCACGTTGTCGAACAGCATTTTTGCAGACTCAGATATTACTGGGGCAGATTTCACCAATGCCATCCTGGATCGATACGCTGTGTCTCAACTCTGTCAACGCGCGGCAGGTGTTAATCCAGTTACGGGTGTGTCTACACGGGATAGTTTGGGTTGTCGCTGAGGCAAATTCAGCCTTAAGAAATTAAAGCGTTCCTGATCTGGTTCGTAATTCTGACTCGTGTTTAGTTGACAATCCGGCTCATATAGTTGCCCCACAGTTGGGCAGCCTGGGCGCTGCTCCCGGAGGTTGGCGTGTTGTTATCGTTGCCTAGCCAAATTCCCGTCACCAGTGCCTGACCCGGAATATAGCCGATAAACCAGAGATCTACATTGTCATTTGTCGTGCCCGTTTTACCGACTTCTCCCCTGCCGATCGCTGCACTCCATCCGGTACCACCCGTTACCACTCCACGCAGCAAGTCGGTCATCGTATCAGCGATTTCCGGTTTAATCACAGGTTGCTTCTGTTCCGTGTCCTGATCTACGAAGTAAATCACCCGACAAGTTTTAAAGTTCTTGCGATTCTGACAGTCTCCGGCATCCAGAATGCGACGAATGGTGCGGGGATAATTGCGAATGCCGCCATCGGCCAGCACCCCGAAGGCTCCTGTCATTTCCAGGACTGTAGTCTCACTTTGGCCCAGGACCAAACCCGGTACGGCCTTCAGGTCAGACTGAATCCCCATGCGTTTGGCGGTTTGAGCCACCCGATCTAACCCAACTTCTTGGGCGACGCGGAGAGCGACGACATTTTCTGATTGCGCGATCGCGGAATACATATCCAAACTGCCCCCACCCGATCGACAGCCTTCAAAATACTGTCCTTCCCAGTTCAGGGGAGCACAGGAGAAGGTCGTGCCCGGTGAAATACCCTCTTGCAGGGCGGCGGTATAGGCAAAGATTTTGAAGGTGGAGCCAGGTTGTCGGTAAGCCTGGGTGGCCCGGTTAAATTGGCTTTTTTTGTAATCCACGCCCCCCACCAGGGCCAGTACCTCCCCCGTTTTGGCATCCAGGGTGACGATCGCTCCCTGGGAGAAACCAGCATTAACCCCCATGGAACTGACAGCATTGCGAAGAGATGCTTCTGCTTCTGCCTGCATGGCTAGATCCAGTCCCGTTTCTACAATGAAATTGCCTTCTTTAGCCACATCGGCTCCCAGCAGGCTTTCCAGATCGGCATAGACCTGATCCTGGTAGTAAGGGGCGCGGATGCTCTCCAGTTCTTCTTTGGCTTTGGGATTGATGTTAATGTGCGATCGGCGTGCCTGCTGATAGTCTTCGCTGCTGATCATTCCCGTTTCCAGCATACGTTTCAGCACACCATCTCGTTGCTCCATCGCCTTTTGATAATCTCGTATCGGATTAAATCGGTTCGGAGCAGGAAGAATGCCTACCAGCATCGCCGCTTCTGACAGGGTTAAAGCTTTGGCTGACTTGTTTAAATAGAACTGGGCCGCATCTTCAAATCCATAGGCTCCGCTACCCATATAGACCCGGTTGAGGTAGGTGAGCAGCAGAAAATCTTTACTGTAAAAGGTTTCTAGTTTGAGGGCTACGGCGGCTTCCCGCAATTTTCGGCCAGCAGAGTCTTCGGTTCCGACATAGCCGCGAAAAATACTGCGAGCCAATTGCTGAGTCAGGGTACTGGCTCCCTCGCGAATAGTCCCGCCCCGAAAATTAGCTACCATCGCTCGCAACACGCCTACCGGATCAACTCCAAAGTGCCAGTAGAAGCGGGAATCTTCTGAGGCAATCAGGGCTTTCGGCAAGTAGGAGGAAAACTCCTGTAAGCTTTTCATCTCGCTATGAGTCCGGGCAATCGGCGAACTGATGATAGTCTCGCCATCCCGCGCCAGGATCATCACTGGCCCTTGAACGGAATTGGGTAAGGGAGTGACTTGCACCTTCTGCCATTCCATCAGGGTGATGGCTGCGACCAGAGCGGAAAGTCCCCCAATGCCATACACCCCGTAGCGGAAAGCTTTCACATATGGTGGTGGTGGATCGTTGTATTTCACCCGTACTGCATCGGCCAGTTCCGGGGGCCCCAGGGTATAGACATCTCCATGCCGTAATACCATCTTGCGGACTCGCCGTTTGCCACGGAAAATCCCGTTCGTGGAATTTTCGTCCTGCATGACAAAGGGCGATCGCCAGAAATACCCCAGAAATCCCGGTGGCTGCTTTTCCCGATTCAGCGATAGATGCACTTGACTGACTACGGGATTGCGAATCACAATATCGCAAGATTTGGAACTGCGGCCCAGAACGTAGCGATCGCCCAGGAGCGGGAAAATCTCAGCCTGATCCGCTCCAGCGTCCTGCACCCATAGCTCTGGCACTCTGGCACCGGGTTTCAATTTCAGCTTAGAAAAGAAAACCTGGGTCTGGGTCTGAATACTTTGTACAGCCTGAGTGACAGCACCAATTAAACTTTTAGGCGGGCGGGTAGGCGGGGTTGGACTCATGAACTAGCCACCAGCAACAATTACAGAGGTTCAGAACACAATTCAAGGGGACATCCCCCGTTGCATTCTGACCTATTCTAGCGATGGAGGGCCGGAATGACGAAGTTGCCAGGTGACAGAATTAACCCCGATTACTTATAACTTGAATTCACTGCAACCAGGCATACTCCAACAAATCCGGGACTTTACGCTCAGTCCCTGGATTACGAGCTAAGGTACACCCAACGGGATCAACGCCTGTTCTGGTAAATAACTACGATAGCGCCCACCATCGGAGAGTACCATCACCAGTTTCAAAGACCAGCCTGGTTCCACTTGCAGATCAGCCCAGGGTATAGCCAATTCGAGACAGGTATCCAGTCCCACCTGAGCACGGCTGGCGCGGGAATGCCAGCGTAAGTTTTCTCCGGCTTGCTGAAACCAAATCGTTTGAGTCAGTAAGTTAATCCCCAAATGATGATGAAAGCCGTAATTCAACGGTGGCTCATTCGGCAGTTCTACTAGGGGAATCGAACAGTTGTATAGCGTTTGACCGGGATAGAACCAGAGCAGGTTTAACTCTGGAGGACAGTCAATTCCCGGTCTGGTGCCTGCTTTAAAGTCCAGACGGCAGTAAAAGTTCAGGTGATCGACCCCATACCAGACTCGCTGAATCGTGCTACTACGGTGCATCGTTCCCCGTGCGCCACCAATTTCAAATCGTCCGGCGCGTTCCCAATCCTGCTCATCTCCTCGTCCATCAATATAAGGATGAATGAAACCTTCTGGCGGATGATCGCCGCGCCCTGCATGAGCCTCCACAGGTTGCCGCACTTCGGGAGGCACAGGTTCATTCAACGCCTGGTAGAGTGCTGCCAGATGCTCCCGAAATAGTTGATCGAACATGGCATCCTGGTTGGAGGAATGCCCTTCCCCAAACCACCAGAACCAATCCGATCCTTCTGCTGCAAACAGGGCTTCCCAGGCCTCCGGATTGGTTTCTTCCGTCGCTTCGGGATGGTCGGCCAGTGTTTGACGAGCATCTGTTAACAAATCCCAGGCCCGATTTTTAGCCGGATCCCCAATCCAGGTGGTAAAGCTGCCGTCCACCCAGGAACCACTGTGCAATTTGGCGCTGAGAATACTCTCCGTTGGTGGAAACTGATCCAGAAATTCCGAGACGGTCACCAGCTTGATGTCCGAGTGGTCGCTGAGAATTTGGTAAAGCGTATTCAGAAATGGCAAACCATCCTGCTGATAAAACTCCCAGCAGTTCTCTCCATCCAGGGCGATCGTCACTAACCAAGGCTGCTCCAGTACCGTGCTACCACTTGCTTGTCGGGATTTGAGAGAACGGGCGATCGCCTCTAAATGCCCCACCAGATCTCGCGCCGCCTGTCCCGTTTCCATTGAGCCATAGGTAAAGCCAATCAAATCTGACAGACGGTGATCCCGGAAGACGATCGCTAGATCCCCGTGCGGTGTTTCCAGTCGATAGGGACGGTAAAGCAACTCTGGTTCATAGACATTACCCGATCCATCCCGACTGAAAAAGTGATTTGTAGACCAACCCAAGACTGCCTCATCGGAACAAATCCACTGAAAGCCCTGTTCCGAAATATAGGGCAAAATCGCCGGACTTACCGACTGCTCCGATGGCCACAATCCCCGTGGCATCCGGCCAAACCGATCCTTGTATAAATACTTGGCTTTCCGCAGGTGACGGGGAATGTCTTCCGCCCATTGGAACCGCGATCGCGGCAGGGTCATCTCCGGTACCGCTACCCGTCCAGAATTGGTGTCTGCTAACAGGGGCAGAATGGGATGGGTATAGGGCGTGGTCATGATTTCCAGTTGCCCCGCATCCTGCATCTTGCGGTGTTGGGGAATAATCCGGCTGAGGATCTCCCGTTGCTTCGAGTAAATCCGTTGGCGATCGCTTAGAGTAAATCCCTTCCCCTGCTTTAACCAGCCTGCAATCTCAGGGTCATCCCAGAATAAGGGATCAATCCAGGACAGATTATGCCATGCCGCCAGGTCACTATAGTCCTGATCTATCCAGTTATTTAAACACCACTCCTGTCCCTTGTCGTGCCGCTGCCCGTAGAGTTCTGCATAGCGGGGATGGGGATCGATGAGGGTGTGGTGATTGCCATCAAAGAAATGGGCGATCGCAAATTCTTTCTGCTCCCGCGTCAGTTGCTCGGTGGGGAGCAGGGCGATCTTCAAATAGGGATCAAGAGCCGTACCCGCTACATAGTCTTCAATCTGCAAAATCAATGACGGTACGAGATTAACCGTCTGGTGCAGTTTCGGGTACTTCTCCAGAATCAGCACCAGATCGAGATAATCCTTCGTTCCGTGCAGACGCACCCACGGCAAGCGATACCGCCCGTCAGCCACACCAGACTCAGTCCGACTTTTATACAGGGGCTGGTGCTGGTGCCAGATAAAGGCAACGTATAAAGGATGAGGCATGAGTAGGTGTTGAGTTTTAAGGGTTGAGTTTTAAGTTCAATTCAGATGCGGAACTTAAAACTCAACCCCAACTTACAGTACTTGCTCAACTTCGGCAATTTCGGGGATGAATTCCCGCAGCCGACGTTCAATGCCCATTCTCAAGGTCATGGTAGAACTAGGGCAGGAGCCACATGCCCCTTGCAGCCGCAGCTTGACGATCGGGCCATCAATCTCAACAAGTTCTACGTTGCCGCCATCAGCCATCAGATACGGACGCATTTCGTCCAGAACGGTTTCCACATTTTCGGGAGTTAAGGTCAGAGACATAGGTCACCTTTTGGCGTTAACAACTGATCGTTCCTACTGATCCTAACGCTGCAAGGAAGAGTTAGGAATTAGAAATTTTTGAATTAGGCATTTTTGGAGTATCCGGCGGTTAAAACCGCGACTACACTCACCCAGTCTGCCGACGCAGACTCAATAAAATCAGGGGTTTTCAGTAACCTGTGTTGGCAGGTTTTCTGCGTATAGTCGCGACTTCAGTCGCTGGGATGATTAGGAATTTTGCTCCAGAAGTTTGATGTTAGAGAATAGAAACTCCTGAGTGGAGGGTTTGCCATCGACTTCAGTGGAAATCAGGCGGCGACTAAGGATGAAGTAGGGACCGACTTTTTCGTAGCTATCTTCAAAGTTGCTGAGGCCACCTTTTGGTTCACCGGTTTTGGGATCGTGGTAGATCGAGTCGTAGCGGTGGGAGAGATAGCCCTCGCCCGTTTCCGTGACGCTGAAGGTGTTGATCGTCACAACGACATTATGAATATGACGGTGTACCAGAGTAACGATGTTATCACGGACTTTGTAGCGATCGCCCTCTGCTTTGCCGCCCATCAGAATTTCCACCGCACCATCCGCATCAGTGTTGCCATAGGTGAAGGTATTCTGGCCTTGGGTTTCTTCAAAGGTACGACGAACCCGGTGAATCGCCGTTTCCCAGAGTTGCCCATGAATCATTTTTTTCGCGGCTTCGTCTTCCACGCCCAATACTTCAGCCGTAAGGTTGGGGTTGAGGCGCACCTGGCCTTTAAATTCCTGACCATCCAGTTTTAGCGTTACATCTGCGGTATAGCCGGGAAAGCTCTTATCCCAGGTGTAGCGATTTTCGTAGGCTGCCCGAAACAGATCTTGAGCAGATACTTGTACTGCAGTCATGCGACTCTCCTTGGTGTCGTTTCTTCCCCAGTTTAGAGAGTTTTTGAATCAGTGAACAATCAACGGGTAAGGGGCTGATATCGATAGTGCTATCACTGGCGAAGATTAGAGTTGAGAGCCAGGGTGGGGCACACATTGGGGGCAAGACGCAGGTAGCGCAGGCATTCTTCTGGTTTCAGTTGGCGCAAACTGCGATCGCGAGCTACTTCCAACAATCCTGGCCAAGACGCGATCCACAGCCGCAATTGGCCGCTACTCGTTAATGCCACCAGATGATGGCCATCTGGACTGAAGGTAATTTGCTTAATTGCGTCTGCCTGTATAGAAAACCTGGCTGGTCGGAGAGCCGCTTTCTCTATGCCCGTAGAAGCATCCCATAAACGAACAATGCCATCAGTACTGCCGGTTGCTACTGTCTGGCCATCGGGACTGAAAGCCGCATCCAGTACTCCACCACGATGTCCTGCCAGAATCACTTGTAAAGCCCCTGTGTAGGAGTCATAGATCTTGGCTGTTCCATCCAGACTGGTAGTAACCACCTGTTGTCCGTCTGGACTGAAATGAGCGCTGGTGACTCCATCTTTATGGCTCAGCGTGAGTTTGAGTTGACCGGATTCAACCTCCCAGATGCGGGCTGTTCTATCCCAACTGGTACTAATAATCCGCCGTCCATCCGCACTAAATTGAGCTTCTTCAACAAACGCTTTGTGTCCCGTTAAAGACTGCCAGAGCTTGCCCGATCGCACCTCCCACAAGCGCAGAGTCCAGTCCACTCCCACTCCCACCAGCATCTGGCCATCAGGGCTAAAGGCCAAATAGCGAATGGCATTTCCGCCAGCACCCTGTTGTCCAGGTTGGGCAGGATCTGGCTGAGTGACCATTTGAACTGCCTGTAATTCTCCTATTCGATGGAGGGTTTGATCGGAATTGATTTGCCAAACTGCAACCTTACCCGTACTATCGGAGGTTGCCAATCGCTGACCATCCGCACTGAAAGCGACACTGGCTAATTTACTCTGAGGAGAAAGTTTATTGGTCAGATTGCTAAGAACCTGAGACTGCTTGGTTGTCGCTGCGATCGCCCCAGAGTTATACAGGTAGTTCCCCTTAGCCTGGATCAGGGATTGAGAATTTTGAATTTGAGAAGACGTGGGAGCACCAATTTTAAGCAGGTGAGAGAAATGCATCTGCAACTCTGTGCCTAGATTGCCAACCCCCTGACTGATCTGGTTTACCGTCCGTACAATGTTATTTCTGACTGAAATGGGAGAAAATGTCTTTGCTAATCTGGCATCCCCAATACTGTTCTTGATGGCAGCAGAAATCGTGAGAGGGTGAACCAGATCCCACCGCTGCAAAGCACCATTCGTTGCTACAGTTACAATTCCATGCAATGCTGGTTTGCTCTGAGTGCGGTCGGCGGGTTTATTCGCGGCGCTATTTTGCTGCTGAAATGCCAGCCATTGGATTGGCCAATCGGCTATTTTAAGGGAAGGAAGTTCTCCTCCAACCTCAGCAGACCACAGCCGCACGGTGCTATCAAGGCTGCTGGTTGCAATCAGAGAACCATCCTGCGTAAATTGAATGGCAGTGATGGGGGCTGTATGACCTCGTAGAGTACCGATTTCCTGGCCAGTCTGGCTGTCGTATAGAGTAGCTACATAGATCACCTGATTTTCAACCTGCCGCTGTTGGGAAGTTACCAGGTAGTGACTATCGGGACTGAAAGCGATCGCGCCCCAGTCTCCCGGATTGGAAATCTGAATTTTGGCAGGGGGTGGCTCAATATGCCACTGCTGGCCGGACTCTAAATTCCAGACCCAAAGCTGATCTTTACCCGTGTTAACCGCCAGCATCTGACTATTCGGACTAAAAACTAATTGGGCTGCTGCAGTTACCATCCCTCCCTGACCTGCAGGAGCGATCGCCAGGGTTTGCCGCACCTGCCCCGTGGTAACCTCTTGCACCTGCAACTTACCATCCTGGCAAAGCATCGCGATCCAGCGACCATCGGCACTAAAAGCTGTCTGCTGAATCGGGCTAGCTGCCGTCAGAGTGCGGCTGGATTGTCGAGTATCGACCTGCCATAATGTTGTCCGATTACCGCTAACGGCCAGTAGTAATTTACTATCCGGGCTAAAGGTCAAGCTGGAAGGGGCGATCGGTTGGGAAAACTGGCTCTGCAATTGCCCAGTCTGCATCTGCCATACCTGAATTGTGCGATCTTCACTGGCCGCCGCAATCCACTTACCATCTGGGCTGAGGGCAACTTGAGTAATTGGAGCCTGAAACCCTCCCAGTTGGAACTGAAGCTTTCCAGATTCCACCGACCAGATTTTGATCTGATTTGCCCGCTGAGCAACCGCAACCAGGGCCTTCCCATCTGTGGAGAACGCAACCATAGAACCAGGGAAGACATCCCTTCTTCCTCCTTCCTGTTGTCTACCTGCCCCATCTCCTGCCTGTTCAGATCCCTGATCGTTTCTCTGCTCTTCTCCCTCATGCCACTGCAACACTCGTTCCACTTTCTGGGCCGCCAGCGACCATAGACGAATCGTATTCCCCTGTTCCAGGGTGGCCAGCCAATTGCGATCGGGGCTCAGTGCTAGACGACTGATCGGCTTCTCTCCTGCATGAAATGTTGCTTGTAAGCGGAGCTTCTGGAGGGCGGCTCGGAGACTGGCTTCGGCTTCATAGGTATGCCCCTGCTCGGCAGCAAGACGGCTAATCAGTAAAGCGGTGTTGGGATCGCCATCGGGTTCCTGCAAGATAGACTGGGCGATCGCAGACCATTGCCGGGAGGTAGAAACCCGTAACTGATAGTCCTTTTCTGCCTGGTTGTGTAAAGCTACCTGATACTGAAAAAACGTAATGCCCAGGGCAAAAAACAGCGCACTGGGAATTGTGAATTGCAGTAAACGCACTTCCCGACGAGTACGACGGCTCTCCTCCTGACTGACCGAGATAAACCGCTGAGCCAGCGCAGACAATTCATTGGGATAGTGGTTGAGATAGTCTTCCGCGTCCAGTAGGCGATTTCCGTGCAGCAGATATTCCGGCGAGTGGGGTTGATTGGCGGCATTCCACTCACGGGCCGATCGTTCAATCTGCCGTTGTCGTCGTAACATCTCCCGATTTTCATCCAACCAGGAGCGGAGCAGTGACCAGTTGCGGATCAAGGCTTCATGAGCAATATCCACAGTTTCCTGACAGGATTTTCCCATTCCTGGTACAGCCTGAAACTGTTCCAGATTTGCATCGTGAGAAATACGGGCAATGTTAACGTTATACCCTCTGTCCAACAGGGGCTGTTTGGCAGGAAGGGCAAGCTGCTGGCTGGGCGTTGTGGGTAAAGCAGGTGACTTACGGCGGGCAACTTGAGCCAGGCGCAGTGCCGTTGACATATTTGTCAGCCGTTGATCAATGCGTTCTTGATGCCCGTTGGCCGGTGCCATCTGATTGGTGATTACCAGTTTGGCCCGGATTAACTTTTCCAGCACCTGCTCGACCAGATCTGCTGAAAATTGGGGACTGACGAGTTCTGACTTCAACACCCGGCGGCGGGTATCTTCTGTGCCTTCGCCCAGTTGAGTTAAAGCGATGAAAATGCGCTTGGCAATCTGTTGTTCTTCTAAACTCAGACTGTAAAAGAGTTCATCAGCCCGTTTTTGCAAGGTTCCCCGAACTCCTCCCAATTCGGTATAGGCATCCAGGGTTAAGCGGGAGGAACCGCCGTTGGGATCCCGCTGTCGCCGATGCCAGAGTTCCAGCAGGGTGTATTGCAGCAGGGGTAGTTCACCGGGCGCACCGACAATATCTAAGAGGATGTTGTAAACCAGGTTAGGTTCACACACCAGCCCAACCTTTTCAGCAGGTTTGAGAATCGAGGCTTTGATTTGCTCATAGGTGAGCGGCGTTACCATCACCAGATTGGCTTCCATCTGCTCCGATAAGGCGCGGTAGAAGGAACATTTGCTGAAAAAGTCTGCCCGCAGCACGATCACTACACTGAAGCGATCGCCCACTTCCCGTAACCCTGCCAACAGGCAATTGAAAAATCGGTGACGTTCCTGCTCAGCATGAGGCCCCTGGCACAGGGTAAACACCTCCTCAAACTGATCGATAATCAGCACCAGGCGGGATTGTTTGTTGGCCTCCGACATCAGGCTGGCCCGGATCAATTGGGAAAAGCCGCTGCTCCCTTCCTGTAACAACAGTTCTGCTCGGTGCAACTGCTCAGCGCGATCGACAGGAGAGGCAGCCGGATTAACAAAGGCATTTGCCAGACTTTTAAACGGATAGTCGGTTGGCGTAATGATGCGAATTTGCCAGTGATTACTGCCCGAAACCGTTTGCCCCCGTTGCAGCTTGTGAACTAAACCGGCCCGTACCAGAGAAGATTTGCCGCTACCAGAAGCCCCAACAACCGCTAAAAATTGGCTGGATTTCAACTTGTCTAATAGCTGATCTGTCAACGTTTCCCGGCCAAAAAAGTAATCCGCATGAGTTTCATCAAAGGGTTCCAAACCCCGATAGGGGCAAACTTCCTCCAAGATGCTGCTATTAATGACGGTGAGTGGCCCCTGACATTGGGTGAGAATGATTTCACTACCAGAATTCTCAAACAGGGGTTGCTGGGATTCTCCCTTGAGTGCGGTACTAACCCAATCGGTCAGGGCGTAGTTGGTTACAGTACCGTTAGGCATACGGCGGGGATCTAGACCTTCCAACAACGCCTGAGTGAAAACACTATAGTGGCCTGTTAGCGATTCGTAGGCTGATTCGTATTCTCGTGAAGCTGCCATGAAGAGGCGATCGGTACCGGATCGTGCCCCTGGGTCGGCTTCTAAAAAGTTGAGAATTTCGCCGCTATGGCAACAATCCAGCAACACAATTCTCTGGCGAACCGGACTTTCTTGTAGCAAGCGCCGTAGCCAGAATAGGGATAAACCAAAGAAATTAGCGGCTGGATTGGCATCAGTGGTAGCCAGATACCCTTCATGAATACCGGCCTCTTTTTGTAAGCCATGTCCAGAGTAATAAAACAGCGCGGTGTGAGGGATATTGCTGCCTTTGGGTTTGAATAATTTCACCAGAGCGGCTTCCAGTTCCATCAGGGTAACAGGCGTTTTTACACCAACTCGTAACCTGTCGGATTGCACAATTTCCGGCAACCGGGCAACCCGAAAGTCTCCATAGGTTTCTAACTGGGACGCGATCGCCTCGGCATCCTGGGCTGGTGCATTCAATGCCGGTAGATATTGATAGGTACTAATTCCAACAACAAGGGCATCTCTTGACATCCCTTTTTTCTCCTCAAATACTCTTCTAAAGACCAGCCACCTGATGAGTGCGGCTCAGTCATACTTTGAAAGAATTATGAGTAGGTTAATTCGGTATTCCAAATGGCCTTTGGGCTTATATCTTGTCTACTGACTCCACCTTCCCAATGACAGATATTAGAGATTTAGAATGACCAGAATTGTCTACATATCCTCTAGAAATCATCAACAAGCTCAATGAGTTATCTGACAATGGTTTACTGTACCAGGCCATTGGATGATTTGATTAATTGGATCAGGTAATACAATCTATGCTCGAAATGGCTCATTTTTTTAGGTAACAAGGGGGCAATTCATAGCGTTCTAATCTGACTATACAGAAATAAAAATCTTTGCAAAAGGGGGTTGTACCCCTCTCCCTGTAAGATTTTCAAAGAAAAATTGGGTTAAATTTAATATTTTCTAATTAAATATAGAAAAACCTCTAACTTCTTTTTAGATTAATGATTGATCAGTAAATAAATAATTCAGGAGGTAATCAAAGAAATACGGATTTTAATGGCTCAGGTTTTGTAAACCAGCCATTTTTTAAGTAAAGTTACTGATCTTTTTGCCAGACCGTCCTGGAAAAGGCAGGATTCAGAGGATACTTAGAGGATATTTAAGAAGTTCTCTTGCTGTTAACGAAGCAGTTTAGATTCCCCTAAATCCCCCTTAACAAGGGGGACTTTGATCCCGGTTTCCCCTTTTTTAAGGGGGACTAAGGGAGAACAACAGGTGTCTTTCATTACAACAAATGACTTTTCAAACACCCTCTTAGCTCGACTTTACCCAATCAGGCGGCATAGCAGAGTAAATCAGACCAAATCTCCAGCAGTTCTGGCGGGACTTTTGCTGGCGTGCAGGTTTCAACCGACAGTTCAAAAAGTCTAGCCGACCAGAACGACCGACGAACCACGGCTAGAGCGTCTACATAAGGTTGGTAGAGATTTTGTATGCTAGGCAGTTTGCGGCAGTTAAAATGGCTGTTGAGTTCGCAGGTGATGGGCAAAACAGAGTCACTAGAGAGAACAAGCCAAACAGGGCCAGTGTGGTGCGTAAGATGGCCAGGTCAGACCATTGCCGTTGGGTTTCCACTCCCATATGGGCGCGGACTTCCTCAAAGGTGACTTCCACTTGCCAGCGTTGGCGAAACCAGAGCAAAATATCGGCGGGGGTCGCAGCCAAGCTGGTAGACAGGAAGGCTTGGGTCTCTAACGCTCCTTTGGGGTCGCACACCAGCACCCAGCGAATGAGCACCACAGGCTTGCCGGTGTGATACCAGATGGCAGTGTCTGTACACAATTCCAGTTGGCGTTCACGATTGCCATACCAATGTGGCAGCAGCACCGATTGCCAAACCGTTTGAGTATCGCTGAAGAGCGTGGCCAGATTCGGCACAGGACTTGGCAAGTTACAAGTAGAGGAAAATAGGAACGACCTCCTACCCTAAAGCGGAGAGATAGATGGTTCTCTTTGTTGGAGTTCCAGAGACGATCGCCAATGGCATGAGGGCCTACCGAGAAGTATTTTGTCGAGAGGAGGGATTTACACACGTGAGCCGCTAGGTAAGCGGACTGCTGGCGCACACAGCCGTGTTTGAAGCTGGATGGGATAGTAAAAGATTGATGCAGCAGCATCGAGTCATCGTTGGCCAGGAACACCAAGGGCGCGGGCGAGAAATTATCAGTTTAGACTGGCCCCTATCGCACCATGAAGATGGCATTGACATCTACGGCACAAAACGCTCCTCTGATTATGTCAACTGCTGCATGAGCGGCTTTCAAACGGTAGTCACAGTCGTGACTGCCAATCCCCAGCAAATTGATGGGCTTGCAGTCGAGGTGCAGATACTGAACTTTAGTGAGGCTGAGCGAGGATACCTGAAGATGACAGCTCAACCCAGCTACGAGGAGATGGAACAGCTCATACAACGCCTGGTGGAGTTGTTACATCATCAGAAAAATCAACTAGCCTATCGCAAGCGCACCGAGATGGTGGTAGACATCGTGCGGCAAATTGGAGCAGAAGGGCAGTTTCCCAAAGCCGATTATGCCTTTGACAACAGGGTGTTAACCCTGGCATTGAAGCAGTTGATTGAAGCCTCCGGCAAGCGTTGGGTCAAGCAGTACTGGGCATTTACCCAGACAGTTCGCCTCAAACGCTATGGCCGCAGACGATTAGTCATTGTGCATGAACAGGAGGATTTCAGTGACCTGCCCCGATTTCTGCTGACCGACGCCCTGTACTGGGAAAGTGCACGGACCATTCAAACCTGGAGTTACCGTTGGGCCTGTGAGAGCTTTCATGCGTTTTGCAAGCAAGTCACTGGCTTCGAGTCGGCTCAGGTTCGCAACCAGGAAGCGGTTAACGCCACTTCCGCTGAAGTTGTGTAGCGCAGTCGTTGCTCCAGCAAGTGGCTCGTCAGGGTAAAAAATTAGAGAGATTTGCGTTTGCCAATGAAAAGCAAACTGTGGGACAACGGCTCTACAGTCTCGCCCGTGAGGTTGATCACTAACTGCTGCATCTGCTGCAAGGGCTGTTTGCTCAAGAACAAACCTGTGAGCAGGTGCTGGCGGTGATTATGCCAAGCTAAGACGACCGGCCCTTCTTATTCTCTCGTTGCAACTTTTAAAGTCCTGTGAGAGTGGTTCAGGCGACAACGCAAAAGATTTGTCAGTCGATCAGTCTCGCATCTTAATACCGATTGCTTGCAAGTCTTTCTCAATGTTGTTGCTCAACGGTTTCCAGAGGTTCTGCTGATGCTCCAACTCGATAACGGTGGATTTCACAGGGCAAAGCGCTTCGAGGTTCCAGCTAACATCATTTTCGTTGCCTCAATTACTGGACGATCGTCCATCTTAAATGCCCTATCTGTCGCTGGTATTTAGCGAAATGGTATTACCTCTCCACCGAGGAGCAATTCCCCTAAAACAATGGGACATATCTGGACTTCTGTGGTGTAATAGTCTGCGAGTTCGCGATCGTTACTGCCCATGTCTCATGCTTCTACCCAGTCATCCTTAAATTTCCCCACTCAGGCCACCCCAGGCTCTGAACGGCAATCCGAGGCTGCGGCTCAGGCATCCCACAGAATTATGGTGTCCTTGCAAGGGGTGAGTAAAACTTACGGGAGTGGTTCCAGGGCTCTGATGGATCTGAATCTGCAAATTCGTCAGGGTGATTTTCTGTTTATTACGGGGCCATCAGGATCTGGTAAGTCTACTTTATTAAAGCTGTTATATGGGGAAGAGCGAGCCACCACGGGAGAGGTGATCGTGGATGGCTTGCGAGTGGCGGATTTGAAGGGCGATCGCCTGTCTGAGTTGCGCCGCCGGATTGGAATCGTGTTTCAGGACTACAAGTTAATTCCTCGCCGTACCGTTGCTGAAAATATTGCGTTTGTCTTGTGGGCGCAGGGATTCAGTCGTCAGGAAATCGATCGTCGCCTGCCACCTGCTTTGAAAATGGTTGGTCTGCCCCATAAAGCCAATAGTTTTCCGGAGGAACTCTCCGGTGGAGAACAGCAACGGGTCAGTATTGCACGGGCGATCGTGGGTACACCTCCTATCCTGCTGGCAGATGAGCCAACCGGAAACCTGGATGCTGACAACTCCTGGCAGGTGATTAAAATTCTCAAAAAGTTGAATGCGATCGGGATTACGGTAATTGTAACGACCCATGATGAACGCCTGATTCGCCAGTCCAATCATCCCGTTGTGCAACTGCGAAATGGACGGCTGTTTGTTCCAAAAACGTGAGTACCCCACTTTTGCAAGACTCACTTTGAGAAGAATTTTCTCACTATTTTACTAGAAAAGAGAAATTAAAAAATACGATTAAACTGTAGTATTTGACGTAATATTCTTGCAATTCTGAATCAAAGATGCACAGCGATAAACCATTGCTGCACGACTATCAACATTCAGTTTGGCAAAAATTCGGCGGAGATAGGTAGCAACTGTCCATTCACTGATGCGCAGGTGTTTAGCAATTTGTTTATTTGGTTGCTCCTGTGCGACCAATGCCGCAATTTGCAATTTGCAATTCTCGTTCAGTTAAGATCTTCAAAAAAATTAAATCGGATTTAGCCGTGTCCGATTTCGCTTCTACAATGGCACAAAGGTGATGATTCAGTTCAAAGCGATCGACTTCTAAGAACTGGTCAATTCCCAAAGTCTTAAGAAATTGCTGCAATAGAGAATCAATCCCTTTACCTTCAGCAAGCATGTTAATTGAAACAACCAGATAGTGGAAATTATTGGTGTGAAATTCACTGACCAGGTTAAGCATTTCTGTTGCTTCCTCACTCGTAGCATGCATGGAGGCTGGAATTTCGCTCTTTAAGCATAAGAGAGGGGTGCGTGTCACCTTCTTGGTAGGAAAATTAGGCTAGAGGAGAAGAATATCC
>NZ_JBRAGO010000042.1:0-35163 GCF_052746595.1 Leptodesmis sp. | reverse complement strand
ACTGGATGGAGAATCGCATGACTGATATGGTCATGCGATTAGAATGAAATAGCCCTGTATATGGTCATGATCGAAATCTCATCTTATTATTCTCAGGCAGGTCTACCTAACAATTTTAGGAACAGATTAATGCCCCAACTTTAATAAAAAACTTGGACTGGTTTGATGGATGGGAGCAATGACCAACACACGACTAAAGCATTGGAGAAAGCTAACCGTATTCTCCAGAAAAAATGCAACAAATGGAACGAACATTGTTGCAGTTGGAAGGGGCTAATGCTCGTAAAGAATCGATGTTGGAGCAGGTGATTGCAGAGCTAAAGGAGAGTGAAGAACGGTTTCGCTTGGTCGTAGAACAGACAAGACAATTGATATACGACTATGATGCAGCATTAGAGCAAATTCGCTGGGAAGGAGCAATTCAGGAGATTACAGGTTTCTCGCCGCTGGAGTTCAAAAAAATCAAGGTTTCAACCTGGCTCGATCAGATTCACCCTAATGATCGCGCGATCGCCGCCTAGGTTTTTGAGCAATCCCGACACCAGGGAGAACATTACCATGTGGAATATCGCTTTCGGCGAGCCGATGGCACTTACACCCATTGGAAGATTATGGTGTTTGCCTTTCCCAGGGAAATTCTTATCGCCTGGTGGGTGCCATTAATGATATCAGTGAATTGAAACAGGCTCAGGCCCACTTGGTACAACAAGAGAAGATGTCATCATTGGGGCAACTTGTGGCAGGGATTGCCCATGAAATTAACAATCCCATCAGTTTCATCTACGCAATCTCAACCTAGCCAGGAATTATATTCAAGATTTGCTGAGACTGATTCATCTTTATGAAGAGCACCATCCTAATCCAGCTCCTGCGATCCAAGCAGAAATGGCTGCGATCGATCTCGATTTTCTCAAAACTGATTTACCTCGGTTACTTGCGTCAATGGAAATGGGCACAACCCGGATCAAGGATATTGTGCTGTCCCTACGCACCTTTTCACGTTTGGATGAAGCAGATTTCAAATCAGTCAATATTCACGAAGGCCTCGATAGTACGTTAGTCATTCTTGATCACCGTTTGAAGGCACAACCTGACCGTGAGGCTATTCAAGTGATTAAAAGCTATGGTGACTTACCTAAAATCGCATGTTATCCAGCACAACTCAATCAGGTCTTCATGAATATTCTGGTGAATGCAATCGATGCCCTGGAAGAACTTAATCCGCCTCAGCCCATGATTCATATTCGCACTTTGCAAGTGTGCGATCGCAAAATTGTAGTTCACATTGCTGATAATGGCCCTGGTATTCCAGACACCATTCAGCAATCGTTGTTCGATCCATTTTTACCACTAAAACTGTTGGCAAGGGAACAGGATTGGGATTGGCGATCGCCCGCCAAATTGTGGAGGAGAAACATGGCGGTACGATCTCAGTCACATCTAAAGTGGGTGAGGGATCAGAGTTCAGATTGATATTGCCGCTTCTCTGACTTTGCTACCTGATTAGCTACCTGATTAGCCAACAGATCTTTGAAGACCGAACTAAGATAGGCGGTTATTACTATAACTGCAAAATAAGAAGATCCTTCATATTTCGTTACATTAAGGGTATGGAATTGTCCTGAGCCAGCTTTATTGATGCAAGAAGTGGTTGGCCCAATTCCTTTAGTGAGGTAACGAAATGAACAATAACATTCGTGTCGGAAGCCTGTTTGGGATTCCCTTCTATATCAATCCCTCCTGGTTCCTGGTATTAGGACTGGTGACATTCAGCTATGGCAGTGGTTTAACTGCCCAGTTTCCACTTCTGCCAGGTGGTCTGGCCTGGATATTGGGTTTAATAACGGCGCTGCTATTGTTTGCGTCGGTGCTGGCCCATGAATTGGGACACAGTTTGGTGGCACTCAGACAAGGGGTGGGCGTGAAGTCGATCACGCTGTTTCTGTTTGGTGGATTGGCCAGCCTGGAAAAAGAATCCAAAACTCCGGCAGAAGCATTTTGGGTGGCGATCGCTGGTCCCCTGGTCAGTCTATTTCTGTTTGGCGCGATTACAGCCCTGACCGCTGTTACTCATGGAGCAGGCCCACTGGCCGCAATTCTGGGCACGGTAGCTTACATCAATCTGGTGCTGGCGTTGTTTAATCTGATTCCCGGTTTGCCGCTGGATGGGGGTAATATTCTGAAAGCGATCGTCTGGAAGGTAACAGGCAATCCGTATAAAGGCATTCAATTTGCAAGTCGTGCGGGGCAATTGTTTGGTTGGGTTGCGGTGATCTCCGGTTTACTACCGCTGATTTTGGCAGGCAGTTTCGTGAATATCTGGAACCTGCTGATTGGTGGCTTTTTGCTGCAAAATGCTGGACGATCGGCTCAATATGCCAGATTGCAAGATTCCTTAACGGGACTAACTGCTGCGGATGCTGTAAACCCCAACGGCCCGATCGTGTCTGAGCAACTTTCCCTGCGCGAGTTTGCCGATCAACGGATTCTCGATCACTCTCACTGGCGTAAGTTTCTGGTGACGAATGCGATGGGACAGTTAATCGGAACGATCGCCGTCGATGACCTCACAACTATTCCCAGTGCTGTCTGGCTAGAACGGACTGTCAGTGAATTGGTACGACCGATTGAACCATCAATAATGGTAGACCGCGATCGGCCTTTAGGAGATGTGATCAACCTTCTGGAAGAACGTCAACTCAGGGCAGTCCCCGTCGTGCAAACGAATGGCATGTTAGTTGGATGGTTGGAAAAAGCCGCGATTATCAATTTGCTACAAAATAGACTGCAGGCAAATCCAGTCTAGGCTGTTTTTTAGACCCCTCGACTCGCCCCAATTGCAGCAGCCAAGGTGCGGGTCGAGGCTTGCACTTGGCTCAATGCCATTCAATTATGCTCTATGGCACTACGCATACGCGTTAGCACACTCTTTGAAAGCAGCATCCACACACTCACGAAAGCTATCGAATTCATCCCATCATTGCCGCATCCCATTCTTTAGCCCAAACCACCAATGCTCGATCTCGTTCAAATCAGGCGAGTACGGTGGCAAATACCAAATTTCGTATCCCGCTTCCGCCACCCTCTCCTCAATTGTTTGAGAATGGTGAAAACTGGCGTTGTCAATGCTGATCACATGCCCGGGTTCTAGTTGCGGAATTCAACACTCTTCTAACCCCATCTCAAACAAGTCTCGGTTGCAAGACCTAGCAAAGGTCATTGGGATCCCGTTCCCGGTACCCATAAGTTTTTTTCGACATCGATCGCTTTTCGGCGCAGGTCACGGCTGTAGGGAGCGGGCATAGGCACTCCTAACCTTTCTTCTACCTCCGTGATAGTGTCCTAACCTAACTGAGTAAGGCTATATCGTTGCTCCGGGACGACTGGAGCCGTATTGCAACCCTGGTGTGATGTTGATGGTCAGCAGTGGCGGAGCCTGGGGATTCGTGACACTGAACTCAAGGCCGTTGCCAAACACAAACCGATTTGCAGCACTGGCGACAAACGATCCGCGCACATCCAACTGAGCATTGGGGCCAAACAGAATGCCATTGGGATTGAGCAGAAATAGATTGGCTCCCCCGTCCACCCCCAGCGTTCCCAGAATATCGGATTTCCTCCTCTCCCAGAGCGGGAGAGGGGTTGGGGGTGAGGGCGAGAGAGTTTTGTCAGCCAACCAGGAACTTTTCGTTAGCTTAGTCGATGACGCATCCCAGACTACACCTAAGCCTGGTAATCCCCATTTACCCCTATCAGCGATCGTATCCAGCCACCTGAAACTGCTGACTCTGCACCAGATTGGTAAACTGCTCAAATCGTTTAGTTGTGCCACAGCCTGTGATGTCGATCAACTCCTTACCCAATTAACCCTAGAAGTAATTGCTTCTATCACAGAATATTCCTTCATTCTCGATGCCCTTTCTGCCCTAAACCCAATTTAAATTAGTATTAATTTTTAACTTTCAACTCTTTGCTCTTCCCCTGCTATGGCAACTATTCTCAGAGATCTCAGTTACCGCTATCAGTGGCTGTACGACAGCATTTCCTGGCTAGCTGCACTCAGTGTTGGGGGAGAGGGACGCTTCCGGCGACTGGCCTTAGAAGGACTGGAAATTCAACCAGAAACCCAGGTGCTGGATCTGTGTTGTGGCAGTGGGCAGGCAACCCAGATTCTGGTACAGCGATCGCGCCACGTCACAGGACTAGATGCCTCCCCCTTCTCGATTCAACGGGCACAGCGAAATGTCCCACAAGCGCAGTATGTGGAAGCGTTTGCAGAATCTATGCCGTTCCCAGACCAGCACTTTGATCTGGTTCATACCAGTGCCGCATTACATGAGATGCAGCCGGATCAGCTACACAAAATTTTACAAGAGGTTTATCGAGTGCTCAAACCAGGAGGACTATTTTGCCTGGTGGATTTTCACGCTCCCAATCATCTCCTCTTTCTACCCGGAGTGTACCTATTTCTTTACCTGTTTGAAACCGAAACCGCCTGGCAATTGTTAGAGACAGATTTAGGTGAGGTGTTAAAGGCGATCGGCTTCCAAATCAACCGCTCTAAACTCTACGCTGGAGGCAGTCTACAGGTTATTCAAGCTCAAAAAACTCAATCAATCTTAGAGGACGTTTGCAAAGTATCTGGTGGTTAAAACTGCAACTACACTCACCCAGTCTGCCGACGCAGACTCAATACAATCAAGGTTTTCAGTAACCTGTGTCGGCAGGTTTTCTCCGGATAGCCGCGGCTTCAGTCGCCAGGATGATTTGCCCCAGGTGCACTACTTCGTGGCCCAGATTGAAGATATGACGGAAGCCCAGCAAGCAGACCCTATCTAAAGGGGGATTGACGGAATCTGTACACAGTCTCCATGTTCCCCAGCTACCCTGGAAATCACACTCTAGATAGACGATGGAAATCTCTTTTAATGCGTTGCCCACGACATAACACATTCTATCTGTACTCGTGGATATTTAAAGTAAGGGCAAAGCATTCAGCTTTAACTGTACAGCGTTTTTGTCAGTTTTTCCCTAACCATGAACCATGCTTCCCGGAACCACCGGACTTCTTCTGTCCGACAACCGATTCAGCACTGGCTCGAATCTATTGAAGTTCGCACTTCCAGAATGGCATGATTACTGTGCAAGCTGATTCTAGCCCCTTGTCTGTTTGAATGCAAAATCTCTCTGTTTAATCAGACTGTTCTCTACATTCCCCCTTTGTGCAAACTTAATCCTTTCTATAACCAACTGGTAGAGCTGCGCTTTAAGTCGCTGCTGTACTTGGCGGATCAGTATGGAGAGGACATCACGCTCTATTGCTAATACCTGTGTTAATACCTGAGGAATTGACCATGCTTACTAAACTTTCAAAAGAAACTCCTGATTTGCCAGGAAGACCTGAGCTTCCCTCACAGCCCCAGGATTTAATAGACACCTATAACCACGTTGACCACCGAGAAATGCCAATCTCTGCCCCAAGATCTCACGATCGCGGTCGGGTTGCCATTTTTGTCGATGGATCCAATCTATTTTATGCTGCTATGCAACTGGGCATTGAAATTGATTACACCAAGTTGCTGTGTTATCTCACTCAGGATAGCCAACTGTTACGAGCCTTCTTCTACACCGGGATCGATCCCGGTAATGATAAACAACAGGGCTTTCTCCTATGGATGCGGCGGAACGGTTATCGAGTCGTTACCAAAGATCTGGTGCAACTCCCCGATGGCTCGAAAAAAGCCAACCTGGATGTGGAAATTGCGGTGGATATGATGACGCTGGCCGACCACTACGATACAGCAGTATTAGTCAGTGGGGATGGGGATCTGGCTTATGCCGTGAATGCCATATCCTACCGGGGGGCACGGATTGAAGTGGTGAGTTTGCGATCGATGACCAGCGATAGTCTGATTAACGTGGCTGACCAATATACTGATGTGGCTGATCTGAAACCTTATATTCAAAAAGTCTCCCGCACCAACTACACCTATCATCCCCTCTAACAGTTACGGAACTACTCAAGATAGAATCGCTGAAAAGGTTTCTCCAAAACGGATGAAAGTAGAACTGAAACATATCTCCAAATCCTTTGGCCCAGTACAGGCTAATGAGGATGTGTCTCTACTGGTGCAGGCAGGAACAATTCATGGACTGCTAGGAGAAAATGGGGCGGGCAAAAGTACGCTGGTGAAGGTGCTGAGTGGGTTTATTTCCCGCGATCGGGGCGAGGTGTTGCTGGATGGTCAGCCTGTAGAAATTCGCACGCCTGCTGATGCGATCCGGGTGAGAGTTGGCATGCTGCACCAGGATCCGCTGGATTTCCCGCCTTTATCGGTGCTGGACAACTTTATGGCAGGGCGACCCAGTGGCTTTTTCTTCAATCGTCAAAAAGTGATTCAGGAATTTAAGCAACTGTCGCTCCAGTTCAACTTTCATCTGGACATTCATCGCAAAGTTAGTGAGTTGACCGTTGGCGAACGGCAGCAGTTAGAAATTCTCCGGCTGCTGTCTCTGGGGGTGCAAACGCTGATTCTGGATGAACCCACCACTGGAATTTCTGCCTCACAAAAAACGGCTCTGTTTGCAGCCATGAAGCAATTAGCGGCTGAGGGTAAATCGATTATTTTTGTTTCCCATAAATTGGAAGACGTAGAGGAATTGTGCAACGAGGTGACAGTGCTGCGGCAGGGAAAGGTGATGGGCAACCTGCCGATTCCGGCTTCCGACAGTCAACTTATCGATTTGATGTTTGGACGGGAACTAGCTCCTCCCCTCAAACCTGCAACCCGGCGGGATGAAGTGGTGCTACAACTGACGGATATCGTGGTCGAAAACGATCGCCTCACCATTGCCGTCGATCAGCTAACGGTTCATTAAGGAGAAGTAATTGGACTAGCCGGACTGGAGGGCAGCGGGCAAGAACTGTTACTCCTACTGTGTGCTGGTTTGGTAAAAGCAACCCAGGGTCAGATCTGGATTGACGGCAAAGACATGACTCACCAGCCTTACAAAGGCTATCTGAAGTTGGGAGTGGGTTATTCCCCTGCCGATCGCTTAAAAGACGGACTGGTACGGGGCTTAACGATTCAGGAGCATGTGGCACTTCGTACTCCGAAACGTCGCCTGTTTGTGGATTGGAAAGATGCCCTGACTCGCACGCAGCAAGCGATCGCCCTATTTAATATTCGCGGCAAAGCCACCACCCCGGTAGAACGCTTATCCGGTGGCAACCAGCAACGTACCCAACTGGCCCTGCTCCCCGTACCCCTTAACCTGCTGTTGATGGAACATCCCACCCGTGGTCTGGATATTGAATCGACACTTTGGGTGTGGCAGCAACTGATTGCCCGTTGTCAAGGCGGAACCGCCATTCTGTTCATATCCTCTGACCTGGACGAAATTATGCAATACAGCGATCGCGTGATTGTCTTCAGTGGGGGATGCCTTTCCCAGCCGATGGATGTCGCTCAACTGACGGTGGAAAAACTCGGGCAATTAATTGGCGGCCGCTTTAACGATGCCGTTCAGTCTGGATCGGTTCATGCCTAAAGCTCGTTGTTTGCTTATGTCGAAAACTCTTTACTATCAGGTTGGTGCGATTCTTATTTCGCTGGTGTTTGTGGCGATTGTAATTCTCCTGGCAGGCGGTAATCCGATCGCAGTCATTTCCAGTATCTGGGGCGGTGCATTGGGCACCTCCGATCGCATTGGACGAGTCCTGGCTACTCTGGTGCCACTCATGCTCTGTACCAGTGGCTTACTGTTCACCTTCACCGCCGGACTCTACAATCTGGGGATTGAAGGCGAGATTATGCTTGGGGCGATCGTGACAACCTTTGTTTTGCGGCTCACTCAGGATAATCTACCCCCCTCTCTGGCAATCCTTCTGGCTGTTCTGGCGGTGGTTAGGAGGGGCATTGTGGGGCGTGTTAGCCGGAGTCTTGAATATCTATGGGCGTGTGAATGAGATTTTTGCCGGATTGGGATTGAACTTTGCGGCGGATGGATTGGCGCTGTATCTGATCTTTGGCCCCTGGAAAAAGGAAGGAGTGGCCTCTATGAGCGGCACCGAACCCTTCAAAGATTCCCTCTGGTTGCCCACGATTGCAGGAACGGTTGCCAGCCCGATTGCCCTGGTGATTGCGATCGTAACCGTCGCCATGACGTTAATCGTGCTGCGGGGCACCTACTTCGGCTTACAACTGCGGGCCGTGGGGCAGAATCTGCGAGCTTCTTATGTACTGGGTATTCCATCCATTCGGCAGCTGATGAGTGCCTTTGCTATCTGCGGTGCTTTGGCTGGATTAGCCGGAGCCTTACAGGTACTGGCGATCTTTCATCGTCTGATTCCCGGTATTTCCAGTAACCTCGGCTTTCTCTCGCTGCTGATTGCCATGTTGATTGGCCTGAACGGTTGGTTAATTATTCCCGTTGCCTTCTTCTTCAGTGCCCTCAATGTCGGCAGCTTGCAACTTCCCCTGGCCCTCAACCTCGAATCTTCCCTCTCCGGTGTAATTCAGGGTACTCTCGTGTTGTTTGTTCTCCTGGGACGCGGATTTAGTCAGACAAATTTACTGTCTGCTCTGTATCAGCATGGGCAATCGCTCCTCAGTTCTCGTCAGCCGCGCATAAAATCCTATTAGTTGCACCATCTATGAAAGTAGTGATTCAACGAGTTCAGTCCTCTCAGGTGGTTGTAGAGGGACAAATCGTGGGCAAAATTGGACGCGGATTAAACCTGCTGGTCGGCATCTCGAATACGGACACAGAAGCAGAACTGGACTGGATGACCCGTAAATGTTTGGAGTTAAGACTCTTTCCTGCGGCGGAAGGGGGACGATTTGATTGCTCGGTTCAAGACATCAGGGGTGAACTGCTGGTAATCAGCCAGTTCACCCTCTATGGCGACTGCCGCAAAGGTCGCCGTCCCTCTTTCGATCGCGCTGCTGCCCCGGAAGTTGCTCAATCCCTCTATGAAAAATTCGTCGAGAAACTGCGAACCAGCGGCCTCAAAGTAGAAACAGGCATTTTCGGGGCCATGATGCAAGTGGCGATCGAAAATGACGGCCCAGTAACGGTAATAGTTGAGACTTAAAAATTACCTTCAACTTTGCTGAAGGTGATTTTTGAACTCTCACAAATTTGCCTGAATCAGTTCCCGGTATTGACTCTTCTGTTTCACACCCTTCAATTCACCCACTTTATCCTTCAACTTGAACAGGTGAACTGTAGGAGTTCCCACAACACCAGCAGCTTCGGCAATCTCTGGATCCTGCTCAATATCGATGTTGACGTAGTGAATCTTGCCATCAAATTCATCAATTACCTTACTGAGAATCGGTTTGAGGGTATGGCAGGGGCCGCATTGGGGTGAAGAATAAAGCACCAGGATGGGGCGATCGCTCTCATGATAGAGCTTCCGCAACGCATAGCTGCCTTCATGGCGAGTCTGCGTCGGATCAAATTCAGACGACTGTTCAGCTTCACTTTTCTTGTCTGGAGTGGCTGCAGGACGGGTTTCCGCTTCCTTGGTCTGGTGGAACTCTTGCACTAACCCATGAGAAGACAGCCAGCGCTCGGCCAGCATTGCTGCCATACAGCCCGTTCCTGCTGCGGTAATCGCCTGCCGAAACTCGTGATCCTGTACGTCCCCTGCTGCAAATACCCCTTCCACACTGGTTTCGACTGAACCGGGCCGGGTCACGACATAACCAATGTCATCTAGCTCAATCTGACCTTTGAAGAGAGCAGTATTGGGTGTGTGACCGATCGCATAAAACAACCCTTTCACATGCAACTCGCTCTCCTCGCCAGTCTGCTTATTTTTCAGCTTCACACCTTGCATGTGATCCGCTTCACCGAATACATCCAAAACTTCTGTGTTCCAATGCACTGTGATTTTGTCGTTGTTCAACACCCGATCTTGCATGGCTTTACTGGCTCGCATCTTGTCACTGCGTACCAGCAAATGCACATGGGAGCCGTACTTGGTCAGGTAAACAGCTTCTTCAGCGGCTGAATCTCCGCCTCCCACAACCGCTAATTCCGCAGATCGGAAAATGGGAGTTGCCCCGTCGCAGATGGCACAGGCCGAAATTCCTCGGCTCCAAAATTGATGTTCAGTGGCCAATCCTAATCGTTTGGCCGTAGCTCCCGTGGCGATAATGACACTGTGCGATCGCACTTCCAAACTTTCTGAGCGAATCACAAAGGGCCGTTGGCTAAAATCTACCTCGGTCACATCTTCGGTTACCAGTTCTGCCCCCCAGCGGAGTGCCTGTTCTTTCATCCGAGTCATCAGCATCAGCCCCGTAATGCCGTCTGGGAAACCAGGAAAATTTTCTACCTCTGTCGTAGTCATCAGTTGGCCACCTGGTAATCCCCCGACCTGAAATCCTTCAAACACGAACGGTTTCAAGTTCGCACGAGCCGCATAGATGGCAGCAGTATAGCCCGCTGGCCCAGAGCCAATAATCACAACGTTTTCAATGGTTGGAGTACTCATGCTTTAATTGAACTCGTAACGACTACGCCTAGTATACCCAATCTTTACAAAGCTTTGAAGTTTATAGTCCGGATTTAAAGTCTTTCTGTAGAAAGGGTTAAGTAGATTTGCTAAACGCTAAGATTAAGCCGTTGAATTGGCTACTTAGCGAGAGCAGGGCTTCTGTTGATTCCCTTTCATCTCCTGATCTAATTTATTTTCTTCATGAAACACTTTTGGGCTTACACGGCAATTTCTGCACTGATTCTCACGGAGGCTATTAATTTCGGCTCTCCCACCCCTGCTCAAGCTCAATCAATCACAGCGGCTCCCGATAGTAAGGGTACGATCGTTTCCCCAAATGGTAATACATACAACATTACGGGCGGTACTCAGACGGGAACCAACCTATTTCATAGTTTTCAACAGTTTGGTCTGACATCTGGAGGAGCGGCCAACTTTATTGCCAATCCCTCTGTACAAAATGTATTAGGACAGGTAACAGGCGGCAATCCCTCTGTCATCAATGGCTTGATTCAGTTGACGGGTAGTCAGGCTAACCTGTATCTGATGAATCCGGCAGGAATTGTCTTTGGTCGCAATGCTAGCTTAGATGTGCCTGCTTCATTTACCGCAACGACTGCTACCGCGATCGGTTTTCGTCCTGGCATTACTGGTTATCCTGATGACTGGTTTAATGCCTCTGGAGTCAACACCTACTCCCAATTGGGAGGTGCTCCTTCGACCTTTGTCTTTACTGTTCCAAAGGCTGGGGCAGTAGTGAATGCGGGAAACCTGGCTGTTGCTCCTGGACAGACCCTGACTCTGCTGGGAGGAAGCGTCGCCAATGCTGGAATTCTGACAGGCGGAAAGGTGACAGTCTTAGAAGTCACTGGCGAAAAGCTGATCCGAGTGCAACAGGGCGGCGACCTGCTGTCTCTGGATTTACCTTTGGTGGTTAAGAATTCGGTCAACCCGCTTCCCTATACCCCTCAATCGCTCCCGCAATTGCTAACCGGGGGAGAAGCCTCCAATGCAACTCAGATTACAGTTGAAGATGGAGTTGTGAAGTTGTCTGGCTCGGGAACCACGGTAGAAACTGGCCCTGCTACTCCTTAAAAGCCGTTTGAGCAATCAAACCTTTAAAAATCTGCCTCTAGAAAATTAAAAATCTGCCTCTAGAAAATGAAGGACAGATATCTGAGCGATCGCGCTCGACGGTCTGTCGCTTTCCAGGCTAGGGTCTAGAGAAGGTAAGCGAAGTCGGTTGTAAAAGCTATTCCACGCTGAGGTCGCCCACATAGATACCGATATCGCGGGCGGTTTGTACCAGGAAGCCCTGAGAATCGACGCGGGAGGGAGCTTTGCCTTCCTTACGGGCTTTCTTAATCTGCTCAATTACGCGACTGAGGGGAACACTACTAACACGGCCATTCTGCCAGATCACCATCTGGTTATAGTTACCGTTTGCGATCAGGTCTACGGCTTCCCGACCAAAGGCTGTAGCTAACAGGCGATCGGTAGAGCTGGGAGTGCCGCCCCGCTGTAAATGACCTAGCACCGTGACGCGAGTATCCACCTGATCTAAATTGCAAAATTCGGGTTGCTCGGAAAAACAGAGTTTATCGCAGTAATCCTTAATTTTGTGGGCCAGGTAATCTCCGATGTATTTCTCTTTCTGGCCGCTGCGATTCTTCACGCCTTCAGCTACCACAATCAGGGCAAACCGCCGGCCATCGCGCCGTAAACTGGCCAATTTCTGACAGATGCCATAAATCACGCCATCGTTTAGGACCGGAGTTAATTCAGGAATCAAAATGCCATCGGCTCCTCCGGCAATACCTGCTTCCAGAGCCAGATATCCGGCATCCCGTCCCATCACTTCCACGACCATGACGCGATCGTGGCTGGCGGCAGTAAAGGTAAGGTCATACAGTGCTTGCGTCACCCGATTGACAGCCGTATCGAATCCGACTGACAGTTCGGTAAAGGGCACATCGTTGTCGATCGTTTTGGGAATGACCACCCAGTTCCAGGCCACCCCTTCTTTGATCGCCTGTTTGGCTAATTTGTCCATAATTTCGATACTGCCATCACCCCCGATTGCGATCAGAGCATCCAACCCCATCTTTTGATAGCCATGAATAATGTCATCGGCGTGGCGATCGGGATCTCCCTTGCTGATCGATCCCAGGACGCTACCACTGAGGAAATGCAACACGTCTAACCCCTGCAGCAAGCCCGGAATATCATAGCCATGTTCATGCAGTCTCAAGTCTTCAATGCGACGTTTTCCGGTCAGCAATTCGATAAAGCCATCAGTGCCATAGGGAATTCCATATACCTCCCAGCCATATTTGTAGGTTGCAGCCCTGACAACAGCTCGAATTACAGCATTGAGTCCAGGACAATCTCCGCCACTGGTTAAAATACCGATGCGTTTAGAGTGCGTGGTTGTTGTCATGGCTCTGCTCTCTGTAATTAAAAGGCACTGGTGAATTCTGGCGTAAAGGTTTGAATTGCTTTCATATACTGTGCCCGTTCAAAAGTACTGGAATCGGGACAATACATCTGACTCATACTTCCCTGCATTTGCTGCACCGATTCATATTCATGTTCTTCCATCCAGCGACACATTTCCTGTTCAATGACCTGAATATGTTCGATGCCATGTCGCAATAGAACAGAACAAATTTGTGTAATCTTTGCTCCGGCCATGAGCATCTTTAAGGCATCCTGGCCTTTTTGAACCCCGCTAGTCGCTGCCAGATCGGCACCAATACGACTGTAGAGGATGGCAATCCAGCGCATGGGCAACCGGGAATCTTGAGGTGAACTCAGGATCAAATGGGGATAAACTTCCAGGTTATCCAGATCAATATCCGGTTGATAGAAACGATTGAATAACACCAGCCCATCGGCTCCAGCATCATCCAGCCGTTTCGCCATGTTGGCAAAATTGCTGAAATAGGGACTTAACTTAATCGAGACTGGAATCGTCACTTCCGATTTCACATCCCGCAAGATATCAATATAGTTCTGTTCGACCTCCGCCCCTGTGAGATTGAAGTCAGTCGGTACGTAGTACACATTGAGTTCGATCGCGTCGGCTCCTGCCTGCTGCATCAATTGGGCATATTCTAACCATCCACCTGGGGTGTACCCATTCAAACTAGCAATGATAGGAATCGACACCTCTTCTTTGGCCTTGCGAATATGCTCCAGGTAAACCTCTGGCCCAACGTGAAATTGCTCCGGCTCAGGGAAGAAGGTAAGGGATTCGGCATAGCTATCCGTTCCGTAGGTGAGATGATGGTGCAATTCAAATTTTTCATGCACCAGTTGTTCCTCAAACAGGGAATGCAGCACGACGGCTCCCGCTCCCGCGTCCTCCATGCGCTTGATGTTATCCATGTCTTCGGTCAGTGGAGCCGCTGCTGAAGGAACCAGGGGCGATCGAAGAGTTAAGCCAAGGTAAGTGGTGGTGAGATTCATAGGAGTTTTTTAAGAGTGGATGGTGGATAGTAGGGAGGGGAAGGAGAGGGGAGGGGAGAAGGGAGAGGGCAAGGAGCCTTTAAACCTTGTCCAGATCCAGAACCGTAGTTTCTCTGATCGGAAAACGACCGTTTTCTAGCTGGACTTGGTTTAATTTACTTCTTTTTCATCTCCCCTATCTCCCTCATTTCATTACCCCATCTTGGCTGGCTGGCTTCCTATAGGCTGATCTCCTTTGGAGTGTCCATGATGGCCGTTATGACCGTCGTGGCCGTTAGGAACCGTGCTGGGAGGCATAGTGGGACGTGTTGGAGTAGAAGGATTGTCAGCCAGAGGACGGGCAGCGAGGTGTTCGTAGAACTTCCAGCGCATATTCACGTCCTGTTGTGCTTCCTGGAGAAGCCGTTTGGCTTGTTCCGGTTTGCTCTTGGTCAGCATCTTGAATCGGTTTTCTTCGTACATGGACTGACTGACGGGTTTCTTGGGCGCTCCCATATCTAGGTGGAGGGGATTCTTGCCTTCTGCAACTAGGGCGGGATTATAACGGTAGAGCAACCAGCGCCCACTTTCGACGATCGCTTTCTGATGGTTCATGGCCGTTTGCATATTGATGCCATGGGCAATGCAATGGCTGTAGGCGATGATTAGTGAGGGGCCATCATAGGCTTCCGCTTCCAGGAAAGCTTTCAGGGTATGTTCATCTTTGGCTCCCATTGCCACGCTGGCCACATAGACGTTGCCGTAGGTCATAGCAATCAGGCCCAAGTCTTTCTTGGGGGCGGGTTTGCCACCAGCGGCGAACTTGGCAACGGCTCCTCTGGGCGTGGCTTTGGAAGACTGACCTCCGGTATTAGAGTAGACTTCCGTATCCATGACCAAAATGTTGACGTTGCGGCCACTGGCGATCACATGATCCAACCCACCAAAGCCAATGTCATATGCCCAGCCGTCGCCACCGATGATCCAAACACTCTTCTTCACTAGGTAATCGGCTAGAGATTTGAGGCTTCTGAGTTTGGCTTGGACGGTTGGATCGATTTCGCTGGTCAGCAGGCGATCGAGGATTTGTTTTAGTGCGGCTACGCGTTCCCGCTGTTCGTAAATATCCGCTTCCGATCGCTGCTCGGCGTTGATCAGACCCTTTACCAGATTGTCGTCAATTAAACTGCCCAGGTCTTGCAATAGTTCAACGGCCATGTCGGTGTGCTTGTCGATCGCCAGCCGGAAGCCCAGGCCAAATTCGGCATTGTCTTCAAATAGACTATTAGACCACGCAGGGCCGCGACCTTCCGCATTTTGCGTCCAGGGGGTAGTAGGCAGGTTGCCGCCGTAAATCGAGGAACATCCGGTGGCATTGGCCACTAACATGCGATCGCCAAACAATTGAGAGACCAGTTTCAGATAAGGAGTTTCGCCGCATCCAGCACAGGCTCCGGAGAACTCAAACAGGGGTTCCTGCAGTTGTTGTTGCCGAATCAAATTCAGTTTCAGATTGCGGCGATCAGGCGTGGGCAAACTCAAGAAGAAATCCCAGTTTTGCCGTTCCTGTTCCCGCAGCGGTAACTGTTCGGCCATGTTGATCGCCTTGCGGGACGGCATGGATTTGTTCTTGGCGGGACAGACATCGACACAGATGCCACATCCCGTACAGTCTTCTGCGGCTACCTGAATGGTGAACTTCTGCCCGGTGAAATCATGATCGCGGGCATCTGCCGATTTAAAGGTGTCGGGGGCATTTTTCAGAGCGGCAGGTTCATAAGCCTTACCCCGAATCACACTATGGGGACAGACCATCACACATTTGCCGCACTGAATGCAGACATCTGGATCCCAGACAGGAATTTCCTGAGCAATGTTACGTTTTTCCCATTTTGCGGTGCCTGTGGGATAAGTGCCATCAATAGGCATAGCGCTGACGGGCAATTCATCCCCTTCCCGCGCAATCATTTTGCCCAGGACATCATGGACAAAGGCTGGAGCGCAATCAGGAATTGGGAATTGCAGGGACTGAGTACTGGTGACAGTAGCCGGGATCTTCACCTCGAACAGGTTGTCCAGGGTGTTGTCTACCGCCTGCAGATTGAGGTGGACAATTTCGGCCCCTTTCTTGCCGTAGGTTTTTTCGATCGATTTCTTGATGCGAGCGATTGCTTCTTCTCGGGGTAGCACTCCCGCCAGGGCAAAGAAGCAGGTTTGCATCACGGTATTAATCCGGCTACCCATGCCATTGGCACGAGCTACCTGATTGGCGTTAATGGTGAACACTTTGATGTGTTTACGGATGATTTCTTCCTGGGCTTCGATCGGCAGATGATTCCAGATTTCTTCCGGCGGATAGGGGCTGTTGATCAGTAAGGTAGCACCGGGAGCGGCAGATTTGAGAATATCCATTCGTTCCAGAAAGCCCCATTGGTGACAGCCGACAAAATTGGCCTGCTCGATTAAATAGGTGGAGCGAATCGGGGTGGGGCCAAACCGCAGGTGAGACACGGTGGTGGAGCCGGATTTCTTCGAGTCGTAAACGAAATAGCCCTGCGCGTAGTTATCTGTTTCCTCGCCAATAATTTTGATCGAGTTTTTGTTCGCGCCTACCGTGCCATCTGCTCCTAGCCCGTAGAACATGGCCCGCACGACGCGATCGGATTCTGTGGAGAAGCGGGGATCGTAGTCCAGGGAGGTGTGGCTGACATCGTCCAGGATACCGACTGTGAAATGATTTTTTGGCCTGGGTTGCGCCAGGTTATCAAAGACGGCCTTCACCATTGCCGGAGTGAATTCCTTAGAAGACAGACCATAGCGACCTCCGACTACTTTCGGCATGGCACCTTCCCAGGCTTCATTCAATGCTGTCACCACATCCAGATATAGGGGTTCGCCGCCCGCTCCTGGCTCTTTGGTGCGATCGAGTACGGCAATATTTTTTACAGTTTTTGGTAAGGCTGCCACCAGCCGATCAACCGCCCAGGGACGGTAGAGCCGGACTTTCAGTACACCCACTTTTTTGCCCATTCCCAGCAGGGCATCGACGGTTTCGTGGGCCGTTTCGCAGCCAGATCCCATCAGGATGATGACGTGATCGGCATCCGGAGCACCATGATAGTCAAACAGATGATAGTGCCGTCCGGTCAGTGCCCCAAACTGATCCATTGCTTGCTGCACAATCTCAATGCAGGACTGGTAGTAGGGGTTGACCGTTTCCCGTGCCTGGAAGTAGACATCCGGGTTTTGGGCCGTACCGCGCAGGACAGGGCGATCAGGGGTGAGGGCGCGATCGCGGTGAGCCAAGATCCATTCTTGCCGGATCATCGCCTCCAGGTCGCGGTCTTCCAGCAGTTCGATCTTTTGGATTTCGTGGGAGGTGCGGAAACCATCAAAAAAGTGAATAAAGGGAATACGCGATTCCAGGGTGGCAGCCTGGGCAATCAGCGCGAAATCATGGGCTTCCTGGACGGATGCGGAACAGAGGAGAGCAAATCCTGTAGCGCGAACGGCCATCACATCACTGTGATCCCCAAAAATGGATAACCCTTGCGCGGCCAGCGATCGGGCTGCAACGTGAATTACGGCACTGGTTAACTCTCCCGCAATCTTGTACATATTCGGGATCATCAACAGCAAGCCCTGAGAAGCCGTGAATGTAGTGGTTAAAGCTCCTGTTTGCAGGGCACCATGCACGGCTCCAGCGGCTCCGGCCTCACTTTGCATTTCGGCTACACTGGGCACCGTTCCCCATAAGTTTTTCCGTCCTTCGGAAGTCCAGGTATCGACCCATTCACCCATCGGGGAAGCGGGAGTAATGGGATAAATGGCAATTACTTCATTAAGGGCATAGGCAACGCGAGCGACGGCTTCATTTCCATCCAATGTTGCGTAAATTCTACTGTTCATACTGCAATCCTTTGCGGGTGGCTACCGGGCTAAATGAGAGCGGTCAACTGTTATCTATTCACTGCACACATTAAACGACTTAATGCTCGCAAGCTAAATATTTCACTAAATCTTCCCAAGTATTAGTTAACTTTTCTAACCTAGCTTTTTTCAGGATAGATGAATGCGCGATCGTCTTAGCTCCTCTTTTCTGAATTTTCTAGGATCAGCCTTCCAGATAGAGTCCTAAGCTTTCTTGAAAGACAAAAATCAGTACTTTAAACTACATTTTATCGTTTAAACCGGGGAACTTTATTTATGAGAATCTGATTAAATTTGGTAAATTAACTTTAGTAAAGAGCTAAAACTGGCTCTCTAGTGTTCGTTTGATTCCAGGTGCAAATTGAATGGCAATACCAGTCTCTACCATTTAAAGGAATAATTAACCTTTCCTCTCTGGCCAGCAGCCTGATAATAGGGTGGAGCAGTCAGGTTTCTACGTTAGAACAATAGATATTGGTTAGAGCAACAGACAAACGCTAAGCCAGAGCATTAGGATAGATTTGAGAGCATCATTTAGTCACACCATCTGGAGGAGGAATTGTGACCGTTAAGCAACAGGAAAGTTGTTTAATTAAATATTTAGAATTCATCCTTTATTGAGTAAAGTTTAAGCCCTCCATCAAAACTAGAATTTCAGCCTAAATTGTTGGGAAGTTAAAGGATATCGTGATGCAGTCTGCAACTGATCGATCCAAGGCACAAGAGGCCGCGAAAACAAAATCAGCCCATCCCAGTGGCGATCGTCGCTTCAAAACGCTGGACATGACGATGAAGCGCTTTCAATACAAGCCGGATGCGTTGATTGAAGTACTGCACAAAGCCCAGGAAGCATTTGGCTACCTGGAAGAAGATGTGTTGATGTATATTGCCAGGGGGCTAAAACTGCCGCTCAGCAGGGTCTACGGGACAGCCACGTTTTATCATTTGTTCTCTCTCAAGCCGGCAGGTGCCCATACCTGCGTAGTTTGTTTAGGAACAGCCTGTTATGTCAAAGGCAGTGACAAGATATTGGCAGAACTAGAAAAAGAACTGGGCATTAAAGTTGGTGAAACCACGCCCGATGGTAAGGTGTCATTAATGGCGGCTCGCTGCATTGGAGCCTGTGGTATCGCTCCAGCCGTCGTCTTTGATGGCACGGTGGCCGGAAAACAAGAGCCAGTAATGGCCTTAGAACATATCAAAGCCTGGGAAGCCGAATAGCCGAGTAGGAGAAGGTGAATTATGGATTTAACCGATCTGTTGGAAATTGCGGAAACCCAACGTGCGAAACAAAAGCCGACTCGTGTTCACTGTTGTACGTCTACGGGATGTCGGGCAGCCCGATCGTTGGAAGTTTTACAGAATCTGAAGAGCGCAATAGAAACTGCCGGATTGCAGGATCAGGTCGAAGTGGTCGGAGTTGGATGTAGTGGCTTTTGTGGGCGCGGCCCACTGGTGGAAATTGATCCCAAGAATGTGCTGTATGAAGAGGTGAAACCAGAGGATGCAGCCAGTATTATCGATACCTTGAGGGGGGGGACAACGACGGCTACTCAGGGTGATTTAAACCACCCGTTTTTCTCTCGCCAGCTCAAGATAGTTCGGCAACACAGCGGTAAGCTCGATCCCGAAAGTATTGAAGAATATATTGCAGTGGGGGGCTACCGCTCTCTCTACAAAGCGCTGTACGAGATGTCTCCGGCAGAGGTAGTTGAGGAAATTACCAAAAGCGGATTGCGGGGGCGTGGCGGTGGTGGCTATCCTACAGGCTTAAAGTGGTCGACCGTGGCGAAAATGCCAGGGGATCAGAAGTATGTGATCTGTAATGGAGATGAAGGCGATCCCGGTGCATTTATGGATCGCAGTGTCTTGGAAAGTGATCCCCATCTGGTGTTGGAAGGCATGGCGATCGCTGGGTATGCGGTTGGTGCTAATCATGGTTTCATTTATGTGCGGGCAGAATATCCCTTAGCTATTCAACGTTTGCAAAAAGCAATTCAACAGGCTAAGAAATATGGATTGTTAGGGAGTCAGATTTTTGATTCCCATTTTGATTTCAAAGTGGATATTCGTATTGGCGCTGGAGCGTTTGTCTGTGGTGAAGAAACCGCATTGATTCAATCGATTCAAGGGGGTCGAGGTAATCCCAAAACTCGCCCCCCTTACCCCGCTCAGTCTGGCCTCTGGGACTGTCCAACGTTGATTAATAATGTAGAATCTTTCGCTAATATCGCTGCCATTATTCGGGAAGGTTCTGAGTGGTATGCCAGCATCGGCACTGAGAAAAGTAAAGGTACGAAAATCTTTGCCCTCACCGGCAAAATCCGCAACAATGGCCTAATTGAAGTGCCGATGGGAATTACGCTACGGGAAATTGTAGAAGAGATGGGCGGTGGTGTTCCCGATGGCGAAGTGAAAGCGGTGCAAACGGGCGGCCCTTCCGGGGGTTGCATTCCGGCTTCGTTGCTGGATACCCCTGTGGATTATGACTCGTTAACGGCGATCGGCTCTATGATGGGTTCCGGTGGCATGGTGGTCATGGATCAAACCACGAACATGGTGGAAGTCGCCCAGTTTTACATGGAGTTCTGCCGGGGCGAAAGTTGCGGTAAATGCATCCCCTGCCGTGCCGGAACGGTTCAACTTTACGGTATGCTCACCCGACTGCTCAAAAAGCAAGCCACTCAGGCCGATCTGGAGAAAATGAAAGAACTTTGCTACATGGTCAAAGAAACTAGCCTTTGTGGATTGGGCATGAGTGCTCCAAACCCTGTACTCAGCACTTTACGCTATTTCGGTGAGGAATACGAAGCTTTGCTCCAGTCGCCTGCTTACCTGAATGGCAAAGTCACGCCTAGTGGATAGGGGGTTGTGGCGAAAACTGGGAGTTTTGGATGATGAAGCTGGCAATGTTTAAATTCTGCAAAAAACTCTGAGTTTTAGGTTAACCTCATCTCTTCTCCCCCTCATCTCTTTCCCTTCAAGGAGAACTTATGTCAGTAAAGACGCTCAAAATTGACGATAAAGATATTGCGATCGAAGAAGGTGCAACTATCCTGCAAGCGGCGCAGGAAAATGGCATTCCGATTCCTACTTTGTGTCACCTGGAAGGGGTGACGGATGTGGGGGCCTGTCGCCTGTGCCTGGTTGAAATTAAGGGCATAAATCGGCTACTACCAGCTTGTGTAACGGAAGTCGCCGAAGGGATGGAAATCCAGACTAACACTGAAAAATTGCAGGAATACCGCAAGATGACGGTGGAGTTGCTGTTTTCCGAAGGCAACCATATTTGCGCCGTGTGTGTAGCCAATGGTAACTGCGAACTGCAGGATGTAGCGATTCAGGTGGGTATGGATCACACCCGGTTTACCTATCGCTTTCCCGATCGCGGTGTGGATATGTCCCATGAATTATTTGGCATTGACCACAACCGTTGCATTCTCTGTACTCGCTGTGTGCGTGTCTGTGACGAGATCGAAGGTGCCCACGTTTGGGATGTGGCCATGCGAGGAGCGGCCTGCTATATCGTCTCCGGCCTTAACCAACCCTGGGGTGAAGTTGATGCCTGTACCTCCTGTGGCAAATGTGTAGATGCCTGCCCGACTGGAGCCATTTTCAGGAAGGGCGAAACCACAGCCGAGAAAGAACGCGATCGGGCCAAGTTGGAATTCTTGGTAACAGCGAGAAAGAAGCACCAATGGACAAGGTAGGGAGTGAATCGAGGGCAAAACTAATGAGCAAAATCAAATTCGCCACCGTATGGTTAGCCGGATGTTCAGGTTGTCACATGTCGTTTCTGGATTTGGACGAGTGGTTGATTGACCTGGCGCAATCTGTGGATGTGGTGTTCAGTCCGGTGGGCAGTGACATTAAGGACTATCCAGAAGAAGTGGATGTGTGTCTGGTGGAAGGGGGAGTGGCCAATGAAGAAAACTTGGAATTGGCACTCAAACTGCGGCAGCACACCAAGGTTGTGATTTCGTTTGGTGATTGTGCGGTGACAGCCAATGTTCCGGCGATGCGAAATATGCAGGGAGGAGCCGATGGCGTATTGAAACGCGCTTATTTAGAACTGGCAGATACCGGAAAACAACTGCCCCACGAACCGGGAATTGTCCCAGAGTTACTCGATCGCGTCATTCCTTTACACGAAGTCATTCCTGTCGATATCTTTATGCCCGGTTGCCCCCCCCCTGCTGAGCGAATCAAGGCGACGATCGCTCCCCTTCTGAGAGGGGAACATCCAAATATGCAGGGGCGGGAGATGATCAAGTTTGGTTAGTGTCTTAAAATTTGGAGTTTTTTCTCGGAATCTCAGTCAACTCCAATTCTACAACTTAAAACTTGGAGTTTTGGCCGCCATTCACCAATCCAAAATCCAAAATAGTGTTCGGGGGAAGAAACTATGATGAAAGCTTCGGAAATTATGACCCAGGATGTGGTGACGATTCGCGGATCGGCAACAGTGGCGGAGGCGATCGAACTGATGAAGATCAGAGGGTATCATACCCTGGTGGTCGATCGCCGTCATGAGCAGGATGCCTATGGAATCGTGACAGAGAGCGATATTGTGGGTAAGGTAGCTGCCTTTGGTAAGGATCCGAAACGGATGTGGGTCTATGAAATCATGACGAAACCCTGTATTTCGATTAATCCTGATCTGGGTGTGGAATATGTGGCGCGGCTATTTACTAACACGGGCATTCACAGTGCGCCAGTGGTTCAGGGAAAACTTCTGGGCCTGGTGACAATGAGCGATATCTTGCATAAGAGCGATTTCGTTGAGCAACCGAAAGAAATCACCTTAAGCACAGAAATCCAAAAGGCGATCGAAAATGCCAGGGCTGTTTGTGCTGAAAAAGGTGCAGCCTCTAAAGAATGTGCCGTGGCCTGGGAAGTTGTGGAGGAGTTACAGGCGGAAGCGTCTCATCAACAGGCTAAAACTCACAAAAGTGCGTTTGATGAATACTGTGAGGAATTTCCCGAGGCTGCAGAGGCTCGGATGTATGACGTTTAGTTGGCAATTAGTTTGGGATGTTTAAACGGGGAGGGGCGTGATGTCAAAGACTGTTGTAATTGATCCAGTAACTCGCATTGAAGGACATGCTAAAATTTCCGTCTTCTTGAATGATGCGGGCGAAGTGGATAGCGCTCGCTTCCACGTGGTGGAATACCGGGGATTTGAAAGATTCTGCGAAGGCAGACCGTTTACGGAAATGGCTGGGATCACGGCCCGAATTTGTGGTATTTGTCCGGTCAGTCACCTGCTGGCTTCAGCAAAAACGGGTGACAAGATTCTGGCAGTGCAGATTCCCCCAGCAGCAGAAAAATTGCGGCGATTGATGAATTTGGGGCAACTGACTCAATCTCATGCGCTGTCCTTTTTCCACCTCAGTAGTCCTGATTTCTTTTTGGGTTGGGATAGTGATCCGGCCAAGCGTAATGTGTTTGGATTGATTGCGGAAAATCCCGATCTTGCCCGTGCCGGAATTCGTTTGCGACAGTTTGGTCAGACAATAATCGAAATCTTAGGCGCGAAAAAGATCCATGCGGCCTGGGCAGTTCCTGGTGGAGTCCGATCGCACCTTTCCGAAGAAGGACGGCAGTGGATCCGCGATCGCCTGCCCGAATCCTTTGACACGATCACCCTCGGTCTCAACCTGTTCAAAACTATGCTGGACACCCAGTTCAAGGATGAGCCTGCCATCTTTGGTGAATTTCCCTCCCTGTTTATGAGTTTGGTCGGCAAAGATGGCGAATGGGAGCACTATGGGGGCCACCTGCGGTTTACTGATAGCCAGGGCAATATCGTTGCGGATGGGTTGAGCGAAGACGATTACCATGACTTTATCGGTGAAGCAGTCGAACCCTGGTCGTACCTCAAGTTCCCTTACTACAAGCCACTGGGCTATCCAGAGGGGATGTATCGCGTTGGGCCTCTGGCACGACTGAACACCTGCAGTTATATTGGCACGGAAGCAGCCGATCGTGAACTTCAGGAACTGAGGCAACGGGCAGGCGGAGTCCCCACCTCTTCCTTCCTGTACCACTACGCCCGGTTGATTGAAATCCTTGCCTGTCTGGAGAAGATCCAGCAATACATGGATGACCCGGAACTGAGCAGCGATCGGATTCGTGCCCATGCAGGAGTCAACCAACTGGAAGCGGTAGGAGTGAGCGAAGCTCCCAGAGGCACCCTATTCCATCACTACAACGTAGATGAAAATGGCTTGATTCAAAAGGTGAATTTAATCATTGCTACCGGACAAAACAATCTGGCAATGAACAAGACTGTCACCCAAATTGCCCAACATTACATCCACAACAATGACATTTCCGAAGGATTTCTCAACCGGATTGAACACGGGATTCGCTGTTTTGATCCCTGTCTTTCCTGCTCCACCCATGCCGTTGGCCAAATGCCCCTGCATGTGGAATTGATTGCCCCCGACGGTGCAGTTGTCAAAAAGGTCTATCGAAGTTAGGAGATTGATTTTTAGCTATTAGTCGTTTGTCCCTGGTCATTGTAGGGGCGTAGCATTCGGCCACTGATTCCTGAAAAGCACGACAAAACTACTACCCAAATGCTACACCCTCACAGATCTAAGGTATACAGGGTCTTTAAAGCACCCTCTAAGTACGAAATTTCTGAGACGGTTTCTATTGCCTTGACTCACCTTTAAGCATGAAACAGCTTTTTCTTGTACCTCTAGCCTGCTCTGAGGTTGGGAAATAAGCCTTTCGCCTTCTGCTCTCGTTCGGCTGAGCGCTCACGTCAAAGTCTGCCTTCTTTCAATCCGAAGGCTCACTTCACGGGTTACAGATACCCTCAACTCAAGGAAGAGACTATCATGATAAACAAAGTTACAAATATCGGAGAACTGGATGCCCTGATCCAGAGAGTTCACATTGCTCAGGAAAAATACGCCACGTTTACTCAGGAACAAGTCGATCGCATTTTCAAGAAAGCAGCACTGGCGGCTAACGCGGCTCGCATTCCGCTAGCAAAACTGGCAGTTGCAGAAACAGGAATGGGAATTGCAGAAGATAAGGTGATCAAAAATCACTTTGCATCGGAGATTATTTACAACAAGTACAAACACGAAAAAACCTGTGGTGTGATTGAAGCCGATAAATCTTTTGGTATTCAACGCATCGCTGAACCCGTAGGCATTCTGGCGGGAATTGTGCCGACTACAAACCCGACTTCGACCACTATCTTTAAGGCCTTGATTGCCTTAAAGACACGCAATGGCATTATCTTTTCTCCCCATCCCCGTGCCAAGGAATGTACCGTTGCTGCCGCCAAAGTGATCTTAGAAGCTGCGATCGCAGCGGGAGCACCGGAAGACATTATTGGCTGGATTGATGAGCCGACGGTCGCTCTGTCCCAGGCATTGATGCAAAACAACAACATCAAGCTGATCCTGGCAACGGGTGGTCCTGGCATGGTGAAAGCAGCCTATTCCTCTGGTCGGCCGTCGCTGGGTGTAGGGGCTGGGAATACCCCTGCCATTATTGACTCCAGCGCCCACATCAAAATGGCGGTTTCCTCCATCATCATCAGTAAAACCTTTGACAATGGCATGATCTGTGCCAGTGAACAGTCAGTAATTGTGCTGGATGATGTGTATGCGCAGGTCAGAGAAGAGTTTAGCAATCGCGGAGCCTATTTTCTGGCTCCAGAAGAGCGCGATCGGTTGAGCCAGGTATTGATAGTGGACGGACATTTAAATGCTGATGTGGTAGGTCAACCCGTAGAGCGAATTGCCGCCATGATTGACCTTACCCTGCCACCGCAAACCCGCATGCTAATTGCCGAAGTGTCCGAGATTGGGATGCAAGAACCTTTCTCCTACGAAAAACTTTGTCCGGTGCTGGCAATGTACCGTGCCAGTGATTTTGCCGATGCGGTCGATAAAGCCAGCCGCCTGGTGCTGTTTGGGGGACGGGGACACACGGCGGCGCTCTACACGGATCCCGCCGATCGTGTGCATATTCATCAGTTTGAAGATCGGGTACAGACGGCGCGGGTACTGATTAACACACCTTCCTCTCAGGGAGCGATCGGGGATCTGTATAACTTTCGCCTGGATCCATCCCTGACGTTGGGTTGTGGCACCTGGGGCGGCAACTCGGTGTCTGAAAACGTGGAACCGCGCCACTTGCTCAACATCAAAACGGTGGCTGAGCGACGGGAAAATATGCTCTGGTTTCGGGTGCCGCCCAAAATTTACTTCAAATATGGCGCACTGCCAGTCGCTCTACGGGAGTTAGCCGACAAAAAACGGGCTTTCATTGTCACCGATAAACCAATTTACGAATTGGGTATGACACGGGCGATCGAAGAAGTGCTGGACGAAATCGGTGTGAAGTACGATATCTTTTATGGTGTGGAACCCGATCCTTCGCTGGATACAGTGAATCGTGGTTTGGAACTAATTCGTACCTTCAACCCGGATGTCATCATTGCCTTTGGGGGTGGTTCTCCAATGGATGCGGCCAAAATTATCTGGTTGATGTATGAGCATCCTGAAATTGAATTTGAAGGTTTGGCAATGCGGTTTATGGACATTCGCAAGCGGGTTTATGAATTGCCACCTTTGGGCCAAAAGGCGACGATGGTTGCTATTCCCACCACATCCGGCACGGGTTCAGAAGTGACTCCCTTTGCTGTGGTCACCGATCGCCGCCACAACATCAAATATCCCCTGGCGGACTATGCCCTCACCCCCAACATGGCGATCATTGACCCGGAACTGGTGTTGACCATGCCCAAGTCCCTGACGGCTTACGGGGGTGTGGATGCGCTGGTACACGCGATCGAAGCTTACGTCTCTGTCCTCGCCTCGGAATACACCAACGGTCTGGCACTGGAAGCGATCCGGTTACTGTTCAAATATTTGCCCAGTGCGTACCACAACGGCAGACAGGATTTGAAGGCGCGGGAGAAAGTTCACTATGCTGCGACAATGGCAGGAATGGCTTTTGCCAATGCCTTTCTGGGTATTTGTCACTCCATAGCGCACCAACTGGGGGCTACCTTTCACATCCCACATGGACTCGCCAATGCCTTGATGATTTCCCATGTGATTCGCTATAACGCCACTGATGCGCCCTTTAAGCAAGCCATCTTCCCCCAATACAAGTATCCCAATGCCAAGTGGCGCTATGCCCGGATTGCCGATTACCTGAGCCTGGGGGGAGCCACGGAAGCCGAGAAGGTCGATCTGCTGATTGCCGCTATCGAAGCTCTTAAACGCGACCTGGATATTCCAGGCAGTATTCGGGAATACATGAACGACGACACACTGTTTTATGCCCAAGTTGATCACATGGCGGATCAAGCATTCGACGACCAGTGTACAGGGGCAAATCCGCGCTACCCTCTGATCAGCGACCTGCGACAACTCCTGGTAGAAGCCTATCATGGGAAGCCCCTACCCCCTGTCAACGAGTTATCCAGTCAGGGAACAGATAGCCCGATCGCAGAGTCGCTACAGAAAGCCCTCGATGATTTAGCGGTATCTGTCTAGCGATCGCCCAATCGCTTGTAGGGGTTATCTAGGGGCGGGTTTAGCCAATGTTATCGCAGTTGAGCATAAGATTTGCAGCAAAACCCGCCCTCACGCAGAAATTTGCACAGCCCTTTTGACTATCATAAAAACAGTTTTCCCTTCTGCCTTTTTTAATCAACCATCATGGCAAAAGAAAATTTATTCCTTTGTATGGGATCAGCCTGTCACCAATTAGGCGTGTACGAAGTGCTGCCTAAACTACAGGCGTTGATTCACACTCATAAATTAGAAGACATCCTGGAACTCAAAGGTTCGTTCTGTTTGGAAACCTGTAGGCATGGCATCGTCATGAAGTTCAAAGGTCAGCATTTCTTGAATATTAATTCTCAAAACATCGAAGAAAAGTTTATGCAGGAAATTCTTCCAGTCATCAAGGCAGAACTTAACCATGTTTGACAATAGCAAAACTCATAACAACCTCTGGAAACGACTGTGGGAATATGATCCCAGTGGTTTACTCGTTGTTGATCCCGACCTGTATATTCGGGTTGTCAATCCTGCCTTTTGTCGAATGTTCAATGTCACGCTAGAGGATGTGTTGGGTCAGCCAGCTCAAACTTTGCTGGATGATGTGAGTGATTTCACAAAGGTCTGGCAAAATGATATTGTGATTCAGGGAAAACAGAAAGAATACTCCCGGTATGGGTTGTATGTGAGTGAAGTCATTTTTTCTATTGAAGAGGAAGGGATTATTGCCTGCATCATGGTGGATATAAACCATGAGTTGGAACGTAAGCGGGAATTGGAAAAACTCAAGCATGAAACTGTGAAGCAAGTGAATGAAGTGGTGGACAATCAGATGAAGGTGGTTCAGGAAATTGCTGGACTATTGGGAGAAACAACAGCTGAAACAAAGGTCAGTTTACTCAAAATTATTGGCATGTTAGAACGAGAACCGTTTATTTAGCGATCGCACAGACCACCTATGCCAGTTGATAGCTTTCTCGACATCCACACCTCCAGCCTGAATAAAAAAGGCGAGGAATTGTGTGGCGATAAAGTGAAGTATTTGAGAACAGAAAATAAGACTATTATTGTCTTGTCAGATGGGCTGGGAAGTGGGGTAAAAGCAAACATCCTGGCAACTCTGACCACCGAAATTCTATTAAAAATGTTAACGGCTGATATTCCTCTCGTAGAGGTGTTAAAGACCGTCATTGCAACTTTACCCATCTGCCAGGTACGGAAAATCGCCTATTCTACCTTTACCATTATCGAAATCAATAGTGAAACCAACCACTTCAAAGTGATTAATTTTGATAATCCCAGTTGCTTCTATTTTCGTCAGGGTAAAGCCGTGAATCTAGAAAGTCGTACAGAAGAAATTCTCAATCGCAAGATCCACATTGCCAAAGGACAGTTATCACGGGGAGATTTTTTAGCGGCAGCCAGCGATGGGATTCTCTATGCGGGGATGGGGATTACGCTCAACTTTGGCTGGGGTTGGGAGAATATTTCTCAATTTATTGAAGGAGTGTTAGCACAAAAGTCGAAAACGGCCAGGGGAATTGTTCAAGATGTAATTCAGACAACCCGATCGCTGTATCAGGGGGAAGTCGGTGATGATGCGACTTTTGTGGGCGTTTATGTGAGAAGCAGAAATCCGCTGATGATCTTTACTGGTCCACCGTTGAATGAAGACACAGACGAGGTTTATATCGAACGTCTGCTCAATTTCCAGGGACGCAAAGTGATCTGTGGCGGAACAACGGGGAACATTGTCGCTAATTACCTGGGTGAAACGATCGAGATGGATCTGTCCACAATTCGCAAGGAGCTACCCCCCATTGGCATGCTCAGTGCCATTGATCTAGTGACGGAAGGAATCTTAACCATTTCTAAAGCAACGGAATACATTAAAAATTGCGGGTGTGATCTGAGCCGTCTCAAGTTTGATAATAATGGAGCCTACTTACTGGCACGGGAGATCCTGCAGGCAGATTCAATTCACTTTCTGGTCGGTCAAAGTATCAATGAGTTTTACCAGAACCCCTTACTGCCCAAAAATATCTCGATTCGCCGCAACTTAATCGAAGATCTGGTAAAATTTCTCCGTGACAAACAGAAAGAAGTGACGATTGAATATTGTTAAGCAAATCTAAAATAAACTATCTGGTCATTGGCTATGGCAACTCCTTAAGAGGGGATGATGGGGCAGGGCAACGAGTTGCCGAGCAGGTTGAGAACTGGCATCTAGACAATGTACGATCGCTTGCCTTGCACCAACTGACTCCAGAGCTTGCTGCTGACATTGCCGAGGCCGGAACTGTAATTTTTGTTGATGTCTTTTCACCCCCTCTTTCACCCCCTGAAGAACCGATCACCCAGATTCAATTGGTGCCGATTCAAGCACAAGACACTCCAACCAACTGGGCACATTTTCAAGATCCGCGATCGCTCCTAGCACTCACTCAGCGGGTCTATGGTACTGTTCCTCCTAGCTGGTGGATCTTAATTCCTGCAGTAGATTTTGAATTTGGTGAGCAATTTTCCGCTGTTACCCAACAGGGAATTACAGATGCATTAATACAGATCAAAAATTTGCTTAACAATTGATTAAGAGAATGTTTTAAAGGCCAGTCTCTTTGTCATCCTGGCGACTGAAGTTGCGGCTATCCGGAGAGAACCTGCCGACGCAAGTTACTGAAAACCTAGATTATCTTGAGTCTGCCTCGGCAGATTTGGTGAGTGTAGTTGCGGTTTTAACCGCCAGATACTTTCACGTAGTTATTAGCAACAACTTTATGAATTCATGATAAACAACTAACTTGTTGTTTTTAAACCACGTTATGTCATCAATTGCCAACAAAAACTCTTTGGTTTGTTTCCGGCAGCGAATTCGGCCTGCCCTTAGCCAGTTGATTAGCCCCTTGCTCATAAACAGAGTATTGTTCACGCCTTTTGAACAATGCCAGATACTACCTAATGACCAATGACCAAAGAAAAAATAGTGTTTCATATTATAAATTCAGTTCCCTATACTACTAAATTGAAGTATTATTGAATTATTGAAGAGGGAAACAAAGAAAGTCGCAGTTATAAAAGACGTAGTAAAGCCAGAAAACAACTGAATCATTTGTGGAGTTGGAAATTTCTTCTAAGTAAATAGATTGTGATTAAGGTGTTCAAGTTACTGTCCGGGAATATAAAGCAAAACTTAAGAGTGAGTTTGGGTTAGTACTGGTTTTCAGAGTTTCGTTGATTTTTACAAAGTGCCCCTATTGAATGCAGTTATTAGCTGCAACCCAATTCTTGTTGCTTGCAAAGGTACTATCCCTGTCACTCGATCCACCCTCGATAGTCGATAGGAGATTAAAAGATGGCCACCCTCAGTAATCTACAGGGCAATTGTTATCAGGATCTCATTAATGCCAAGTACGGTGCATCCCGGTTAGGTTCTGGGTTAAGTTATCCTACTCAGGGATTGAGTAACCTAGGTATGCGGTATGACGACCAATTCTATGGCTTAGAAGAATTAGGAATGAAAAATTTGGGGCAGATTTATCGCAATCTGCCTGTTCCTGTGTTAGTGGAACATGCCTTGATGAGGAGAGAGGGCCGACTGGCAACTAATGGGGCGCTGTGTGTAGAAACGGGTAAGTACACGGGGCGATCGCCCAAGGATAAATTTATTGTTGAGGAATCCAGCAGTTGGTCCAATATTGATTGGAATAAGTTTAATGTTCCCATTTCTGAGGCGAAGTTCCAGCAGTTATACCAACGAGTGCTATCTTATATTCAAGGGCGTGATCTGTATATTTTCGATGGCTATGTGGGAGCGGATCCACGCTATCAATTTGGAGTCCGTGTGATTAATGAATTTGCATGGCAGAATTTGTTTGTGCATCAGTTATTTTTGCGCCCCACTGCAGCCGAATTGGAAGGTCACAAAGCTGATTTTACTGTGATTTCCGTTCCTGGATTACAGGCGGATCCAGAAGTGGATGGGATTCACAGTGAGGCTTTTATTGTGTTACACATTGGCAAACGCTTGGTGCTGGTGGGAGGCACCCACTATGCTGGAGAAATGAAAAAGTCTGTGTTCTCGTTGATGAATTACCTGATGCCGCAACAGGATATACTGCCGATGCACGGAGCCGCCAATATTGATCATCATGGACATACGGCGCTGTTCTTTGGGTTGTCAGGAACAGGGAAAACCACCCTCTCGGCGGATCCCGATCGCAGCCTGATTGGCGATGATGAACATGGTTGGTCAACCGAAGGCATCTTCAACTTTGAGGGCGGTTGTTACGCCAAAACTATTCACCTGTCTCAGGAACATGAGCCGCAAATCTGGTCTGCCATCCGGTTTGGCTCGATCCTGGAAAATGTAGCGATCGCGCCTGATAGTCGTGTCCTGGATTATGATGATGGCCACCTGACGGAAAATGCCCGTGCCGCCTATCCCCTGACCTACATTCCCAACTGTTCCATTTCTGGCGTAGGGGGGCATCCTAAAACGGTGATTTTCCTGACAGCGGATGCCTTTGGCGTACTGCCCCCCATCTCCCGATTGACTCGTGAGCAGGCTATGTACCACTTCCTGTCCGGCTACACCAGCAAGTTAGCTGGAACGGAACGGGACATTACTGCGCCGCAAGTCACCTTCTCTGCCTGCTTTGGTCAGTGCTTCTTCCCACTGCCAGCCACAGTCTATGCAGAGATGCTGGGCGATCGCCTGGAACAACATCCCGAAACCCAGGTTTATCTGGTCAATACGGGCTGGTCAGGGGGTGCTTACGGGATTGGCAAACGGATGTCCATCAAGCATACGCGAGCAATGGTATCAGCGGCGCTGAATGGGGATCTGGCCAATGTGAAGTATACGCCCCATCCTGTTTTTCAGATTCTGGTACCAGAACGGGTTCCGGGGGTACCGACTGAAATTCTGAATCCCCGCAATGCCTGGGAAGATGCAGAAGCCTATGACCAGCAGGCTCAGGAACTGGCGAGACAATTTGTGGAAAATTTCAAACAATTTGGCTCGGTACGCCCAGAAATTCTGGAAGCTGGCCCGATCGTGCGGTGATCTTGTAGAGACGTGTGGGCCACATGTCTCTACCACCGGGAAATCTGGGGTTTTAGAGACGCAAGGACGGAACGAAATTTAGAAGTTTTTTTGAGGAGTCTATTATGGTAGCCACCATTGAGAATCGTGATGCTATGCAATCTTCCAGAGAAAATGCGCTGGTGTTGTGGTTTGAAGAAGTCGGAATTGCCGACATTCCACTTGTAGGCGGAAAAAATGCCTCTCTGGGAGAGATGATTCAGCAGTTAAATTCCAAGGGCGTGAATGTACCCACGGGATTTGCGACCACGGCTTATGCCTTTCGCTATTTCATTGAACGGGCCGGATTAGAAGAAAAACTGCAGCAATTGTTCTCTGACCTGGATGTGGAGGACATGATTAACTTACGGGAACGGGGCAGACAGGCTCGATCGCTGGTTCTGCACACCCCCTTCCCAGTGGAACTGGAAGAAGCGATTACGAAAGCCTACCTGAAACTGTGTGAGCGCTATAACGGATCGTCCGATTTCTGCGATCGCCTCGCTCCCGATCAACAGGAAGAATGCAAGCGCTATAGCGGCAATACAGACGTGGCGGTACGCTCCAGTGCCACCGCAGAGGACTTACCAGATGCCAGTTTTGCCGGACAACAGGAAACCTACCTGAATGTCTACGGAGTGAAGGGAGTGCTGGAAGCCTGCCACAAGTGCTTTGCTTCTCTGTTCACCGATCGTGCGATTTCCTACCGCACCATCAAGGGCTTCAGTCACTTTGATGTGGCTCTTTCCGTGGGTGTGCAAAAGATGGTGCGCTCCGACCTGGCGACCTCTGGTGTCATGTTTTCTATTGATACCGAAACAGGCTTCAAGAATGCCGCTCTGGTCACGGCGGCTTACGGGCTGGGTGAAAACGTGGTGCAGGGAGCTGTCAACCCGGATGAATACTTTGTCTTTAAGCCGACCCTGAAGCAGGGCTATAAGCCAATCCTGGAAAAACGGTTGGGCAGTAAGGAAGTGAAGATGGTCTATGACGTGGGCGGCAGTAAGCTGACCAAGAATATTCCGGTTCCCGAACCTGATCGCAAAAAATATGCCCTCAGCGATGACGAAATTCTTACCCTGGCGAAATGGGCCTGCATCATCGAAGACCATTACTCTGAAGTCCGGGGAATGTACACACCGATGGATATTGAGTGGGCGAAGGATGGCTTAACTGGTGAATTATTCATCGTCCAGGCTCGTCCTGAAACGGTGCAATCGCAGAGATCTGGAAATGTGCTGAGAAACTATAAATTGCAAGGCACAGGCGATGTTATTGCCAGAGGTCGTGCGGTTGGTGAAATGATTGGTCAGGGTAAAGCGCGAGTGATTCTGGATGTTCACAAAATTGATGAATTCCAGGCTGGTGAAGTGCTGGTGACCAACAAGACCGATCCAGATTGGGAACCGATTATGAAAAAGGCCAGCGCGATCGTTACCAACCAGGGCGGACGTACCTGCCACGCGGCGATCATTGCCCGGGAGATGGGCATTCCGGCGATCGTTGGATGTGGTAATGCCACAGGCGTAATTCACACCGGACAGGACATCACCGTTTCCTGCTCGGAAGGGGAAGAAGGTCGGGTTTACAACGGCCTAGTGCCCTTTGAAGTAGTGGAAACGGAACTCAGCAACCTGCCCCGCACCAAGACCCAGATCTTGATGAATGTGGGCAATCCGGAAGAAGCCTTTGGGCTGGCCTCCGTTCCCTGCGATGGCGTTGGTCTGGCGCGGCTGGAGTTCATCATCGCTAACCACATCAAAGCCCATCCGCTTGCGTTGATGCATTTCGACCAACTGCAAGACGAATCGGTGAAGCGAGAAATTGCCAGTCTGACCGCGCTCTATACCCATAAGCCCGACTTCTTTGTGGATAAAGTCGCTCAAGGCATTGGCCTGATTGCTGCTGCTTTCTATCCCAAACCCGTTGTGGTTCGTATGTCCGACTTCAAGAGCAACGAATATGCCAACCTGCTGGGCGGCAGACAGTTCGAACCCCACGAAGAAAACCCGATGATCGGCTGGCGCGGTGCCTCTCGCTACTATGACGAGAAATATCGTGATGCTTACGGGCTGGAATGCAAGGCGCTGAAACGAGTCCGAGATGAAATGGGTCTTACCAACGTGATTCCCATGATTCCCTTCTGCCGCACCCCTGATGAAGGCCGCAAGGTGCTGGCGGAAATGGAAAAACACGGACTGAAGCGGGGTGAAAACGGTCTGCAAGTCTACGTCATGTGCGAAATTCCCAACAACGTGATTCTGGCAGAACAATTCAGTGAGGTCTTTGATGGCTTCTCGATCGGCTCCAACGATTTGACTCAGCTCACCCTAGGCCTCGATCGCGATTCGGCTCTGGTGGCTCACATCTTTGACGAACGCAACGAAGGCGTGAAGGAAATGGTGCGTCAGGTGATTGCCCGCGCCAAAGCCAAAGGCCGCAAGGTGGGCATCTGCGGTCAGGCTCCCAGCGATTACCCCGAATTTGCCCGCTTCCTGGTCGAACAAGGCATCGACTCCATCAGCCTCAACCCCGACTCTGTGCTGAAGACGCTGCTAGATATTGCCAAAACTGAGGAGGCGATCGGACGTTAACCTCATCCGCTAATTCCAGCACAATAAGTTAAAAGGTTTCATGGTCATGCT